>JAGBAU010000256.1 GCA_017938785.1 Clostridia bacterium | reverse complement strand
GCCGGTATGTCCGGCGCGGGCGTGGAAAGCTTCTTTTCCTCCACGCTGCTGGATCTTTCCACTTCTTTGACGGATCGATTGAGCGAAGTGTTCAATTCCGCCCGTCATGTGGGTTCCAGCATCCAGATCACCGTGGACGCGGAACTGCAGACCAACATCGCTGCCATGTTCCCCAAGGGCTACAACGGCGCGGTGTGCGTTACCAACTATAGAACCGGCGAAATTCTCGCCATGGTTTCCATGCCCAACTACGATCCCTATTCCCTGAACAATTCCGAGGAGGGTGTGGCGGATACGGCTTACCTGAACCGCTGCCTGCAGGGCTTGTACACGCCGGGTTCCATCTTCAAGATTGTCACCCTGGCGGGAGCTTTGGACTATGATCCCAACGTGGTGAACCAGGCCTTCACCTGTTCCGGTGTATGGGATTACGAAGGCGGCGACATCGTATGCATGTCCGGCCGCACCGCTCACGGCGATATCAACCTGAAGAAGGCCTTCACCAAGAGCTGCAATGTGACCTTCGGCAAGCTGGCCTACCAGCTGGGCATCCAGCGCCTGAAGGAAACCGCCGAGGGCTTCGGCTTCAATGAAAACTTCAAGTTCGGCGATTTCGTGGTGTACAATTCCTCCTTCCCCCAGAATGTGCACAATATGAACAGCCTGGTGTGGGCGGGCATCGGCCAGGGCGAAGTTCTGGTAACCCCGCTGCACATGGCCATGATCACCGGCTCCGTGGCAAACGGCGGCGCGATGATGCAGCCCTACCTGGTGAAGGAAATTTCCACTTCCCTGGACCAGGTGACCCGCAAGGGCGAAAGCAAGGTTTACCGCCAGGTGATGCGCCCCGAAACGGCGCGGACCATCGCAGAATATATGTATGAAACGGTCAAGTCCGGCACAGCGGGCAATGCGGCCATCCGAGGTTATACCGTGTGCGGCAAGACCGGCTCCGCCGAAACCAGCAACGATAAGACCAAGGCCACCAACGCCTGGTATACGGGTTTTGTGTATGATGATAAACATCCCTATGCAATCTCCGTGGTCATCGAGGAGGGCGGCTCCGGCGGCGACCTGGCCGCAAAGCTGGCCGGTAAGGCGCTGGCGCTGGCCATCGAAAAGGCGGACTGAAACGCTATATCAGGTGAACTATGAACGCAGAGCTTCAATGGAAACTGCATAATCTTCCGGATTCCCCCGGCTGTTATTTGATGAAATCCGGCGGGAAGATCATCTATGTGGGCAAGGCGAAAAACCTGAAAAACAGGGTTTCGCAGTATTTCCATGCCTCCCGGAACCACACGCCCAAAGTGAAGGCCATGGTGGAGAAGATCGATGACTTCGACATCATGCTGGTGGACGGCGAGATGGAAGCCCTCACCCTGGAGTGCAATCTCATCAAGATGCACCGGCCCCACTACAACATCCTGCTCAAGGATGACAAGCATTACCCCTACATCCGCATCAACCTGAAGGACGATTTTCCCCGGCCGGAGCTGGTGCGCAAGCAGGCGAAGGACGGCGCGAAGTACTTCGGCCCCTTCCAGGGTGCGACCGTGGTGCGGGAGGTGCTGGACGTGGTGCGCAGCGTGTTTCCCATCCGCACCTGCAACTGGGTCATCAATCCGGATAAGCCCCGCCGCCCCTGCGTGTACCATCAGATCGGCCAGTGCAAGGCTCCCTGTGCAGGCTTGGTTTCGAAGGAAGAATACGCCGGGATCATGCACAGCGTGGTGGATTTCCTGGGCGGCAAGTATGCCCCGGTGATTGATGAACTCACCCAGCGCATGAAGGAAGCCTCACTGCAGATGAACTACGAGCGCGCCGCCCTCTACCGGGACCGCATCCGCGCCGTGGAGAATGTGATGCAGAAGCAAAAGGCCATCTCCACTGCCCAGGATGACCGCGATGTGATCGCCGTGCTGCGCCACGATGCGGACGCCATTGTGGTCATGCTTTACATCCGCGCAGGCAGGCTCATCGGTTCGGAGAATTTCACCCTTGAGGGTGCGGGCGACGAGGAAGCGGGGGAGATCATCACCCAGTTTATCCTCCAGTATTACGGCCCGGAAAACCTGCCGCCCACGGAGCTCATCCTCTCCGCCGACCCGCCGGAAAAGGCTGTGGTGGAGGAGCTGCTCACGGAGCTGCACGGCAGGCGAACCTATCTGTTCACGCCCATGCGCGGCGACAAACTGAAGCTTACGCGCATGGCCATGAAGAACGCCCGGGATATTGCCGAAAAGACCGATAAAAAGAAGGCTTCCAGCCGGGAGCGTACCATCGGCGCAGCGGAGGAACTGGCGGAGGTGCTGGGGCTGGATTTCTATCCCCGGCGCATCGAGGGCTACGATATTTCCAATACCCAGGGCGTGCTCAGCGTGGGCAGCCAGGTGGTCATGATCGACGGCGTGTCCCGCCGGGACCAGTACCGCATCTACCGCATCAAAACCGTGCAGGGCGCCAACGACTTCGCTTCCCATCATGAAGTGATGACCCGCCGCCTGACCCATGGTTTGAAGGAAATCGAGGAACGTAAGGCCGAGGGCCTGGATCTGGAGGGCGGCAAGTTTTCCGACCTGCCGGATCTCATCCTCATCGACGGCGGCAAGGGCCAGCTGAATGCGGCCATGGACGCCATGCATGCTGTGGGGCTGGAGATTCCCATGTTTGGCCTGGCGGAGCGCATCGATGAAATTGTGCTGCCCTATTCGGATGAAACCATCTACCTGGACCGCCACTCCAATGCGCTGCACCTGATTCAGCGCCTGCGTGACGAGGCCCACCGCTTCGCCATCACCCATCACCGGAAGCTTCGGAGCAAGGCCAGCGTATCTTCCCGCCTGGACGGCGTTGCCGGCGTGGGCGAGAAGCGCAAGAAGGCGATTCTGAAGCATTTTTCCACCGTGGAGGCCCTCAAAAATGCCAGTGTGGAGGAGATCTGCGGCGTTCCGGGTATGAACCGGAGTGTTGCGGAAAACGTGTATGCCATGCTGCACGCGGGGGACGCGGAGTAGTCTTTTCGGATTGACAAAAGCCCCAAAAGATGCCACAATAGACACAATGGATTCCCGTAAAAATCCACCTATAAATGATGGAGGTTTATTCATATGAAAATTGATTACAGCAAGCTGGACGCCCGCGTAGCGGAACTGCGCGATGAACTGATTGCAGATATCCAGGCATGGGTGTCCGTGCCCTCCGTGCAGGCTGCGCCCGTGGACGGCAAGCCCTTCGGCGAGGAAAATGCCCGCATGCTGGATCTTGCGCTGGAGACTGCCCGCAAGTACGGCTTTGAAACCCGCAACATCGATTACTACGCAGGCGATATCTCCATGGGCAGCGGCGAGCAGACCATGGGCATGCTGGCCCATCTGGACGTGGTGCCCGCAGGTGAGGGCTGGAATTATCCTCCCTTCGGCGGTGAAATCGCCAACGGCAACATCTATGGCCGCGGTACCCTGGATGACAAGGGCCCGGCCCTGTGCGCCCTTTACGCCATGCGCGCCGTGCGCGACTGCGGCCTGGAGCTCAAGGATGGCGTTCGCCTGATCCTGGGCTGCGATGAAGAAACCGGCATGTCCGATATGCGCTATTATGCCTCCAAGGAAAAAATGCCCGATTACGGCTTCAGCCCCGACGCTTGCTTCCCGGTGATCAACATAGAAAAGGGCGGCGTGAATGTGGAACTGCACTGGAACGGCAGCGGCGAGGCCGAAATTCCCGTGCTGCAGCTCTATGCAGGCGAGCGTCCCAACGTAGTGCCCGCCATGGCGAAGGCCGTAGTCTCCACCGAAAAGGTATCCGCTGCTGAAATCGAAAAGCGCCTTGCTGCTTACTGCGCCGAATCCGGCCACAAGCTGAGCGTACAGGATGGAGGTGAAGGCCGCTGCGAAATCATCGCCGAGGGCGTGCTGAGCCATGCTGCATGGCCGGAGACCGGCGTGAATGCCGCAGGCATGCTGATGCTGGCCCTGAAGGCCATCGGCGCGGGCGCAAATATGCAGGGCGCGCTGGATATGATGAACGAATGCGTGGGCATGGAGTATGACGGCGCATCCCTGAACATCAAGTGCGGCGACGAACTGTCCCACGACTTGACCTGCAACCTGGGCATCCTGCGCTGGGACGGCGAAGAATTCTGTGCTACCCTGGATATGCGCTATCCCCTGTGCACCAACGAAGAGGAGATCATCGAAAACATCTCCAAGAGCATCGCTCCCTTCGGCTGCCAGGTCAAGCGCATCGGCGGCCATACTCCGCTGCATGTGCCCGCTGAGCACAAGATCGTGCGCGGCCTGATGAAGGTATACAACGAAGTGACCGGCGACGATGCCAAGCCCCTGGCCATCGGCGGCGGCACCTATTCCCGCATGATGCCCAACACCGTGGCATTCGGTCCCGTGTTCCCGGGCGAGGCGGACTGCTGCCATGTGGCGGACGAATGCATCAATATCGAGAGCATGGTTCGCGCCACCCAGATTTATGCCCGCGTCATCGCGGAACTGGCTTCCCACAACATTCAGTAAGGATAAACATATGAACAAGATTTTTTCCATCGCCATCGACGGCCCTGCGGGTGCAGGCAAATCCACCATCGCCCGCGCAGCTGCCGGAGAGCTCGGCGCAATGTATCTGGATACCGGCGCCATGTACCGCACCGTGGGCCTGTACTTCCTGCGCAAGAACATGCTTGAGGATAAGGAAGCCATCGCCCGCATGGTGGGGGATACGGATATCGCCGTGAAGTTTGTGGGCGATGTGCAGCACATGCTGCTGGACGGCGAGGATGTATCCGAAGCCATCCGTACGCCCGAAGCTTCCATGGCAGCTTCCGCCGTGGGTGCAATTCCCGAGGTGCGTGAGCGCCTGGTGAAGCTCCAGCAGGATACCGCCAAGGGCATCTCCATCATCATGGACGGCCGTGATATCGGCACCAAGGTTCTGCCGGACGCAACGCTCAAGCTTTACATTACCGCATCTGCCGAGGTGCGCGCCCTGCGCCGCTACAATGAACTGCGGGAAAAGGGCGAAAGGCCCCTGTTCCATGAGGTGCTGGATGACATCGTGGAGCGTGACTACAACGATACCCACCGTGCTGCGTCTCCCCTGATGCGCGCTGAGGACGCATACCTTCTGGATACGTCCAACATGACTCTGAAGCAGGTGCTGGCTGAGGTGAAGCGCCTCGCCGGCGAAGTCATTGGAGGTTAAGTCAATGGGTCGGAATTTTTATCGCCTGGTGCATACCGTTTTTAAGCCCATCTTCGGATTCTGTTACCTGAATCCGGCCAAGGGTCTTGAGAATCTTCCGGAGGACGGCGCCTTCGTGCTGTGCGCGAACCACCTGTCCGGTCTGGATCCAATCTGCATCGCTGCCCGTTTGCCCCAGAAGATCGATCTTGCCTTCCTGGCCAAGAAGGAACTGTTTGAGAACAGGTTTTTGAAGCTGCTGATTGATGCACTGGGCGCCATTCCGGTGGACCGCGGCGGCGCAGATATAGCCGCCATTCGCGCCAGCATGCAGGCCTTGAAGGATGGGAAATGCCTGCTGATCTTTCCCCAGGGAACCCGCAGCAAGGACAATACCCCTACGCCCATGCTCTCCGGCGCATCCATGATCGCCCTGCGCGGCGGCGTGCCGGTGATTCCCTGTTACATCGACGGCCCTTACAAGATGTTCCGTAGGATTGACATCCGCTTCGGCAAAGCCATCGATTTTTCTGATTTCGGAAGGAAGTGCGATGCGGCCACTCTGGAGGAGGCAACCCGCCGCATCGAGGCCGCTGTATGGGGCTTGAAGGATGCTTGAAAATTCCTTGTAAAATAACAGTAAACAGATAAATATCATGCAGGAATTCCGCTAATGACCGTCGAATAACGGACGTTAGCGGAATTTAGACTTATTCGCAAATGAGAAATTTAGGAAAGTCGGGAGCTGATTCCGATCGCTGAAATCATCGTTGCAAAGCACGCAGGCTTCTGCTTCGGCGTGCGCAGGGCGGTAGATACGGCGGCGGCTGCCGCGCCGGCGGTGACGCTGGGTCCGATCATTCATAATCCGCAAATGGTGGAGATGCTCCGGCAGCAGGGCGTGGTAAGCGTCGATGGGCCGGACGTGCCCCGGGGCGCAAAGGTTGTGCTTCGATCCCATGGCGTGGGCCGCGCTGAAATCGAAAGATTGCAGGCGCTGGACTGCGAATTGCTGGACGCCACCTGTCCCTTCGTTGCCCGCATTCATGAAATGGCGCGGACTGCTTCGGAGGCAGGCATTCCGGTGATTGTGATCGGAGAACGTGCGCACCCCGAAGTAGTGGGCATCCTCGGCTGGACCGATCCGCCGGGTATGACCGTAATGTGCGCGGAGGACGTAGACGCCCTTCCGGATATGGAGCGCGCATTGGTCGTATCCCAAACCACCATGGTGCGTGAGCGCTACGACGAGCTGTGCGAGCTGCTCAAGGGCAAGATCAAGGATCCGGATATCCGGCCTACCATCTGCCCCGCCACCAGGGATCGCCAGAGTGAAGCCGTGGAAATCGCCGAACGAGCGGACGTGATGATCGTAATCGGCGGACACACCAGTTCCAACAGCAAGAAGCTGTACCAGCTGGCGGCGTCGCGTTGCCCGCGAACCTATTTCATCGAGACTGCGGATGAACTGAATCAAATTCAAATTTCCGCTGCCGATACCATCGGGATTACAGCCGGTGCATCCACACCGGATTGTATAATTAAGGAGGTTGTTGCAAGAATGAACGACATCGAGAAGAAAGTTATCACCGAAGAAACCCAGGAAGAAGCTGTTATGACCATGGAAGACGTTGAGAGCACGCTTGTCCAGCTCCGCCCCGGCCAGGTCGTCACCGGCACGGTAGTGCAGATCACTGAAGACGAAGTATGTGTCAACGTTGGCTACAAGGCTGACGGCATCATCAAGAAGTCTGATCTTTCCTCTACCGATGTCAAGGTCGGCGATGAAATCGAGGCTGAGGTTGTTAAGGTGAACGACGGCGAAGGCAACGTTCTGCTTTCCCAGAAGAACATCATCAACCGCAAGGCTTGGGAAGACATCGTTGCCAAGCAGGAAGCCGGCGAATTCGTAGAAGGCACCGGTAAGGAAGCCGTTAAGGGCGGTCTGCTGGCAGACGTTATGGGCGTCCGCGCCTTCATTCCCGCATCCCAGCTGTCCCTCCGCTATGTCGAGAAGATCGAAGAGTTCGTTGGCCAGACCATGAACCTGAAGATCATCGAGATCGACAAGACCAAGAAGCGCATCGTTGCTTCCCGCAAGGCCGTTCTGCTGGTGGAAGAAGCCGCCCGCAAGAAGGAACTGTGGAACAACTTCGAAGCAGGCTCCGTTGTTAAGGGCACCGTTCGCCGTCTGGCAGATTTCGGCGCTTTCGTTGACATCGGCGGCGTTGATGGCCTCGTACACGTGACCGACCTCAGCTGGGGCCGCGTAAAGCATCCCTCTGATGTGGTTGCAGTTGGCCAGGAAATCGAAGTCAAGATCCTGAACGTGGATCCCGAGCGCGAGCGCATTTCCCTGTCCTACAAGCAGACCCAGCCCCGTCCCTGGACCGTTGCCGGCGAGAAGTATCCCGTTGGTTCCGTTGTTGAGGGCAAGGTTGTCCGCATCACCACCTTCGGCGCATTCGTAGAGCTGGAGCCCGGCCTCGACGGTCTGGTACATATCTCCCAGTGCGCTCTGACCCGCATCGCCAAGGTTGAAGACGCTGTGAACGTAGGCGACGTTGTTCGCGTTAAGGTTCTGGACGTCAACACCGAAGCCAAGCGCATCAGCCTGTCCATCCGCGAAGTCCTCGAAGACGAAGCTCTGGATTCCGTTCCGGAAGCAGACGATTTCGAAATCGAAGAAATCTAAGTCGGCAGGGCCGGCAGCCAGCTGGCTGCCGCGCTGTAGCGACGAACTCCTGTCCCGTAGATTATGGGACAGGAGTTCTTTGTTTCTTCTCTATAGTAGTTTTATACCGAAGCACGAAACCCGGGCCGTAGATTATGGCCCGGGTTTCTTTCGTTTGCTTTTATGCGTTCAGGAAGGCACAGTAGCCCTTGTAGGCTTCGTAGAGGTCGGCCTTGCTGATCACTTCGTAGGGAGCGTGCATGCTGAGCACCGCTACGCCTGCATCGATTACGTTCATGCCGTACTTGGCGCAGGTGAAGGCGATGGTGCCGCCGCCGCCCAGGTCCACGCGACCCAGCTCAGCGGTCTGCCATGCAACGTTGGCCTCGTCCATGATGCGGCGGATTTCGGCCACGTATTCGGCGTTGGCATCACTGGAGGAGGACTTGCCGCGGGCGCCGGTGTACTTATTGAAGCACAGGCCGCGGCCCAGGAATGCGGCATTCTTCTTTTCGAATGCGCCGGCGAAGTTGGGATCGAAGCCGGCGGATACGTCGCTGGAGAGCATGCGGCTGCTTCTCAGGCAGCGGCGCAGGCCCAGCTCGCTGTATTCCTCGCACAGGGCGTAAAGCTCGGCAACGGTGTTCTCGAAGAACATGGAATCCATGCCGGTTGCGCCGACGGAGCCGATTTCTTCCTTGTCGCACAGCACGCAGCACAGGGTGTGTGCCGGAACGCCTTCGAAGTCCAGAATGGCGCGCATGGAGGGATAGGCGCATACGCGGTCATCGTGGCCGTAGGCCAGGATCATGCTGCGGTCCATGCCCATGTCGCGGGCCTTGCCTGCGGGTACGATTTCCAGCTCCGCGGAGAGGAAATCTTCCTCTTCCACATCGTAGGCTTCCTTCAGGAGCTTGAGCAGGTTGGCCTTCACGGCTTCCTTGTCTTCGCCTTCCAGCGGGCGGCCGCCCACGATCAGGTTCAGATCTTCGCCCTCGATGATCTTGGCGGCATCCTTCTTCATCTGGTCCTGGGCCAGATGGGGCAGCAGGTCGGAGATGCAGAACACGGGATCATCGTCGTTTTCGCCGATGGCCACGTCCACGATGGTGCCGTCCTTTTTCACGATCACGCCGTGCAGGCTCAGGGGCTGGGCCACCCACTGGTATTTCTTGATGCCGCCGTAGTAGTGGGTATCCAGGTAGGCCAGGTCGCTGTCCTCGTAGAGGGGATTCTGCTTTACGTCAATGCGCGGGGAATCGATGTGTGCGCCCAGGATGTTCATGCCGTTCTGAAGGGGTTCGTCGCCCAGTACGAACAGCATGATGGTCTTGCCCATCCAGTTGGCATAGAGCTTTGCGCCGGGTTCAGGCTTTACGCCTTCGGCAGCCAGCTCCAGCATATTGGCGAAGCCATGCTCTTCGGCGATGCGCACGCATTCCTGTACGCATTCGCGTTCGGTCTTGCCGGCGTCCAGGAAGGCGCGGTATTCGCGGCTGAACTGCTCCAGGGCAGCCAGATCAGTTTCATTGTAGGATTTCCAGGCATTTTTGCGTTCCATGCGATATTCCTCGTTTCTGTATCAGTCGTTGTCTTCCTGGTTGAGTACCCGCTCAATGATGAAGCGGGGACGGGATTTGCTTTCCGCGTAGAGTTTGCCGATGTATTCGCCGATGACGCCCAGGGCCAGCAGCTGTATGCCGCCGATCATCCAGATGGAGCACATCAGGCTTGCCCAGCCGCTCACCGTATTGCCCAGGACCCAGTCGATGATGGTCCAGGCCAGCATCAATAGGCTCAGGCCGAAGATCACTGCGCCCAGGAACAAAATCAGGCGCATGGGCTTTACGCTGAAGGAGGTGATGCCGTCGAAAGCGAAGGCAAGCATCTTCTTGAGGGGATATTTGCTCTCGCCGGCGAAGCGGGCGGCGCGTTCATATTCCACCGTGGTCCAGGGATAGCCGATTTGCGGCACGATACCCCGCAGGAACACGTTGACTTCCTTGTATTGGGCCAGGCCTTCCACGGCGCGCTTGCTCATCAGGCGGTAATCCGCATGGTTGAACACAATATCCACGCCCATGATGTGCAGGAGCTTATAGTAGCTTTCTGCGGTGAAACGCTTGAAGAAGGTGTCGGTCTTTCGGGAGGAGCGCACGCCGTAGACCACATCGTAACCGTTGTGGTAGGCGTCGATCATGCTGTCCATGGCATTGATGTCGTCCTGCAGATCCGCGTCCATGGAGATGAGCATGTCCGCATGCTGTACGGCGGTCAGCAGACCCGCCAGAAGCGCGTTTTGATGGCCGCGGTTGCGGGAGAGGTTCACGCCGGAGAACAGCTTGTCCTGTGCGTGGAGTTCACTGATAATCTCCCAGGTGCGGTCCTTGGAACCGTCGTTGACGAACATCACCCGGCTCTTTTCGGAGATTTTGCCCTGCGCCATCAGCGCGGACATCTTCTCCCTGAGGCGCCTGGAGGTTTCGGGAAGTACGGCTTCCTCCTTATAGCAGGGCACGACAACATAGAGTGTCTTTTCTGCTTTCATTTTTACTCCTTTCGGGGGTTCAGAGGCGCTTGCGATAATAGGAACGGTTGATTCCCAGCAGCGCCAGACAGGAAACAGCCTGGCCGATGAGCGGCAGGTTCAGCGGCGGCATGCCGGAGATCAGCAGTCTCGCCAGCAGGTAAACGATCATACCGGCCGCCAGCAGGATATATGCGCCGGTCAGCAGGGCTATGCCGGTTTTGTTTTTCTTCGCGAGTTTTGCACGGGCAGCCAGAAGCAGGATGGCTCCAACGGCCAGCAGTGCGGCGAGACTGTAATCCAGGATGCGCATTCCCGGCATGGAGGCATAGATGGCGTCCCGGGCGGCGGATTCGATGTAGATCTTTCCGCTGAATATCCAGCTTGCCTGGAACAGATGATAAGCCGCCTCCAGCCAGAGGTAAAACTTCACCTGAAAGCCGTGCCAGCGCATGGGCAAGGCCGGTACGGGTTCCGGCACAATTTCCAGAGCGGGCGCACTATCGGGCAGGATTTCACGGGCAGCTTCGCTCATCGCTTCTGTTTTCCTTTCGCATTTGATATTTATGATAGCACAAGGCGTGGTTTTATGCAAGTTATGGAAAAACGGAAGTCCGCAAGGACTTCCGTTTTTTGGACGCACAGGATAGGAAATAAGTTCCAGGAAATCAACCGGCCACCTCCATCTTCAGACAGATGCAGGTCAGGTCATCCTGCCGGTCCCGGGCACGGCGCAGCCCGGCTTCCCGTACCAGGATTTCTGCCAGCTGCTGGGGCGGACAAGTAGTGTGCTTCTGGACAAGATGTTCAATCATCAGCGCGTCCCCGGCTTCCATTACACCGTCGGAGCCCATCACCAGCAAATCTCCCGGCCGCAGGCGCACCCGGCTGATGCCCGGCTGCACGCCCTCCAGTATGCCCAGCGGCAGCTGTCCGCCCTCTATCTGCAAAAGTTCCCGGCCACGCAGGATCAGCGTGCGGCAGGCGGCGAACTTGGTGAATTCCGCCACGCCCGTGTTCAGGTCGAGGATGCACAGGTCCATGGTGGCAAACATCTCTTCGGTGCTTTTCATCAAAAGCCGCCGGTTCACTGTCTCCAGCGCGAGGGTTCGTGAGATGCCCGCGTCCAGGAAACACCACAATAGCCGCAGCGCCTCCAGGCTCTCCCGGGAGGCATCACTGCCGCTGCCCATGCCGTCGGAGAGCACCAGCGCCAGCCGGTTCCCATCCAGCATGCGCACCAGGTGGCTGTCGCCGCAGATCTCCCCGGCGATGCCGCTTTGGCAGCTGGAACCGGCGTCAGCCCGGAACCGGGGACTGCGCACCAGGCACAGGGTGTTCCCCTGGGGTTCAGGATGAAATCTTCCGCCGAATGCCCGGCTCAGGGCATGGGCTGCCCGGGTGGCTTCTTCGCGGGTCCAGCCGTTGGGGCGGGTGAGCTGAACCTGCGTTTCCTGCGTGCCGAAGATGATGGCCTCGCAGTTCCCGAGTTTTGCACCATCCAGCGCGCCCCGAAGCTGTTCCAGCCGGGGACTGCGCAGGGACAGGGGTTCCTCCTGACGGGCGGCAAGGGAATAGAGGATCTCCCGTGCCTGCATAAACTGGGCAGCCATCAGCTGGTTGGTGGCGCATCTCTTGATTTCGCTGCGTCGCTTTTCGGCAAAATCCCGCAGAAGCAGCCCCAGACGGTCGGGAATCATCCGTCCCCGGCGGCAGGCGCGCAGGATGTAGGGTGGAATATCGCCGTCCGAAAAGAGGATGCGCATGCCGGGCGGCGCGTCCACCCGGTCCAGCGCGTCGGCGATCAACTGGCACAGCAGGCGTACCCCCCGGTTCTCCCCGCCGGTCCAGCAGCTTTCGTAGCCCGCACAGCCTGTGCAAAGGCGGCTGCGCATTTCACAGATGAGCGCCTGTTCATCGGGGACCGGGGTGGGGGAGGAAGCGCCCTCGGACATTTCGCTGAATGCGTCGCCCAGTGCGCGCAGCCTGCGCCGGGTTTCGCTGCATACTTCCCGGGCGATGCGGTCCGGGTCGTAGGATGTGCTATGCCGGGCGGGCAGGATCCCTTCGGCGTGTATCAGCCAGCCGCCGGGAAGAAATAATACCAGGAGCGCAGCCAGATATTCTCCGGCCGGGGGCAGCATCTGCCAGATTCCGGCGAGGACGGCGGACGCTGCCAGCGCGAGTCCCAGCTTTTCCTGGAACATCAGGTTTTTTCGTTCAGTATGCAGTGCGCAGGCGGCGGCCAGGAACGGCGCAGACGCCGCCGCGAGAAACGCGCAGGCGAGGGCCTGCAGCGAGGGAAGCAGCATGCCCTTCGCTGAAATGAGCGCAGGCAGCAGCACGCAGAGTCCGGCAGAAAGGGAACATTTTGTTTCAGTGCCGGGCTGCCGTTTTCCCGGGATAAAGGAAAGAAGAAGCTCTGCCGCCAGCGCCAAGACGCAGCTTATTGCAGGCAACAGCGAGATTTCGCTCAACGGAATGCGTATCATACCCAGCAGGCAGCCTGCCACCAGCGCAGCAGCGCTTTCACCGGCGGCAAGCCCCGCCGCCATCAGCGCCGCAGCCAGCGGCGAAGCGTGCAGCAGAATTTCTGCCCGCATGCAGAAAAACATGGTTGTTGCCAGGCATACGGGCTTGATCAACCGCCGGACAGGTATCTGCAGCCGGTGCAGGATTGTGGTTTGGCGTTGGAGCGTTTGCAGCATAGAAGGACCTCCCGCTTGTTGAAGTGGGATTATCTATGTTTTTTGAACAGATGGAAGAACAATTTGCCCATGTTTTGCATACTTGCCGTTTTTCTGGAAACAATGATTTCATGCTGCGGGAAACCG
>JAGBAU010000255.1 GCA_017938785.1 Clostridia bacterium | reverse complement strand
TGCAGCCAGTGCTTCCCAAGCTTCAGCAACTTCGGGCTTGAAGTTCAGGTAGTAGATGGAGCCAGCTTCTTCTGCGGATGCGATGGCCATTGCGGACAGGGCCAGCATCAGAGCAAGAACGAGTGCTGCAATTTTCTTCATAGTTCAGTTTCTCCTTTCAGACTTACCATATACGGTGGAATTGCAAAAATTCCACTAACTAATTTTAACGCGATACATCCAATTTGTCAACACAACTCCGGTATATAGTGCAAAGAAGTCATTATTATTTTCAGTCACCGGAGGAAGTGTTTTCCTTGACGGTGGAGCTGATGGTACCCTTGGCCTGCTTCTTGTGCAGCTCCAGCTGGGCAAGGGCGCGGGGGTTGTGGCTCAGGCATGCGGGGCCGCCCACGCAGCCGCCCTTGCAGGCCATACCCTCGATGAAGTTGTTCTTCATCTTGCCGCTCTTGGTGATGGTGAGCAGCTTCTTGCATTCCACCAGGCCGTCGCCCACGATGGGATCCAGCTTGAACATTTCGTCGGTAATGCCCTGTTCCAGCAGCGCTTCCTTTACGGCTTCCGCCAGGCCGCCGCAGCGGGCGAAGCCGCGGCCGAAGGAGGATACGCTCAGCAGCTCAACCTCTTCGCACTGGGTGGGATCGATGTCCTTTGCACCGAACATGGCCTGCATTTCCTCAAAGGTCATGGTGTAATCCACATATTCGCCGGCGCGGGTGTTGAGTACTTCGCTCTTCTTGGCGATGCAGGGGCCGATGAACACCACCTTGCAGCTGGGATCCTTTTCCTTCAGGCGCTTGGAAATCAGCGCCATGGGAGAGAGCGTGTGGGATACATAGTCGCTCAAGTTCGGGAATTCCTGCTTGACGAAGGTTACGAATGCGGGGCAGCAGCTGCTGGTCAAGAAGCCCTTTTCGGCCAGCTCCTGCGCCTCCTCCCAGGCGGCCAGGTCCGCACCCATTGCGGCTTCGGTGACGAAATAGAAGCCCAGCTTGCTGATGGCATTTACGATGCGGCTGACGGGAATCTTGGGATACTGGGTGGCAATCGCCGGGGCCAGTACGGCGTACACGCGGTATTTCGTATTGTTTTCGGATTCGCGGATCAGCTTGATGATCTCCGGGATGTAGGATTCATCGGTGATGGCGCCGAAGGGGCAGTGGTGCACGCATGCGCCGCAGGATACGCACTTTTCCTCGTTGATCAGGGCCTTGCGGGTATCCTGGTCGATTTCGATGGCGCGGGTCTTGCAGGCCTCCACGCAGGGGCGGGTGACCTTGATGATGGCGGAGTAGGAGCAGGCGTTGAGGCACTGGCCGCACTCCACGCACTTGCTCTTGTCGATCTGCGCGCGCATGTTCACGATGGAGATGGCGCCTTTGGGGCAGGTGTTGACGCAGTAGCGGGCGATGCAGCCGTGGCAGGAATGGGTGACCTGGATGCCTTCGATGGGACATTCGTCGCAGGCGATGGGCAGCACGCGCACAGCGCGTTTGCTGTGTCCGCCGCCGCCGATGGCTGCGGATACGCGCTGGTTGATGATGGCGCGCTCCTTGTAGATGCAGCAGCGCATGGTGGGCTTGCCCTCAGGGATGATTTCCTCGGCGATACCGATGGTGTTCTCCGGAAGCAGCTTGTCTTCATAGGCCAGCTCGGCCACCTTCTTGAGTACCTTGTACTTGATTTCCTGAACGGAAGTCTCAAAGAACGGCATAGAATTCCTCCTTGTATGACTGTCGAATCGCATTCATTGGACGCGTTTGTGCACAGCAAAGTTGCCTGTAATTTATACCAGGCACATTGGATTCACAAAAAGCCAAATCCAGCGGATAAACGCCGGATTTGGCTTTTATACCAGTATTATTCTATCATTCCGCGGCCTTAAAGTCCAGTACCGTAGAGAAGATATTGCAGGGTGCCGTTGTCGATGAAGGCGTCCACGGCGGGGTCGATCACATACAGGCCCGCGCCCATGGTATCGTTCATCTTCTGCTGGAATGCGGCGACCGCCTGCAGGGTGCCTGCATCCAGTACGCCGGGCTGGATGCCGTCGGCGTTGAGCAGGCCCTGCTGGTAGAGCGCCATCTGGACGGTCTGAATATCCTCGGCGGAGCTGCTTGCGTCGATGTAGCTGATGACGCTCTCTTCCACTTCGGGCTCATCGGGTACATCGGGAACCTCCGGTTCAGGCGCTGCGGTGGGTTCCGGCGCGGGAACGCCGAACAGCAGCTCGCTCCAGATGGTGGATTCCTCGTTGCCGCCCACGGGGGTTGCGCCCACGTAGAGCTTGTAGAGGCCCGGGGCCAGCTGGTCGGCGGATACGGTTTTGCTGGTATCGCCGGTGGTGCCCAGGGAGAAGGTGGTGCCGTCCTCATAGACCAGGTTCACGGTGTAGTGCTGCACATCGCCGACGGCCATCCAGCTGAAGATGACGGTGGAATCGTTGACGTAGGTCACGCCATCCTTCTGGTATACGCTGGAGCCGATGTTGATGGCCGGCGCGGATACGGTGGGCGCGGCAGTGGGCTCGGGCGTGGGTTCAGCGGTGGGTTCGGGGGTGGCCTGCACGGGCAGCATCATCTGAACGCTCTGCCACAGGATATCGCCCTGGCCGCCGTTCAGGGGCAGCGCGCCCACGCGCAGCTCATAGATCTCGCCCTGGTTCATGGCGGAGGTATCCATGGTGAAGCCGGTGGCGCCGGTGTTTTCTGCGCTCTTGAGCAGGTTCTTGTTGCCGTCGAAGAGGTAGAGGAAATAGCTTGCCACCTGGCCGTCTGCGTTCCAGGTCACGTCGTACTTGCCGGGGTTCAATTCGATCAGCCCGCCGCTGCTCTCCATGCCGGATACATAGACGGAGAAGCTGTCGATCACACCCAGGTTGGGCGCATCGGTGGGCTCGGGCGTGGGTTCCTCAGTGGCTTCAGGGATGGGCTCCTGGGTGGGTTCGGGTTCATCGCCGCGGTCCACCACGTTCCAGCCCTCATCGTAGCACTTCTGCAGGGCCTTCAGGGTGTTTTCATCGCAGATGCCGTTCACGGGCAGGATGTCCTGGCCGTAGGTATCGTTCACAAACTGCTGCAGGGCGCTGATGGCTTCCCTGGTGTTGGCGCCGTAATCGCCGTCCACCTGGTGTTCGCCCAGCAGGCCGACGCTGGCCAGCATCTCCTGCATGTAGCTGATGGTTTCGGGTGCGGAATCGGGGGTGATGCCGCTTTGCTGGGGCTGCTCGGGAGCATCGGTGGCCTCGGGCAGTTCCGGTTCAGGATCGGGCTGCTGGTTCTGGCCGCCGACGGTGATGCCGTAATCGTAGCAGTACATCAGGGCGTCCAGGGTGCGGGTATCGCAGATGCCGGTAACCTGCAGCTGTTCGCCGCCCTGCGCGTTCACGAATTCCTGCAGGGTGCGGATGGCCTGCTTGGTCATCTCGCCGTACTGGCCGTCGATCTGGTCGTAGCCCAGCAGGCCGATTTCGGCCAGCATTTCCTGCACGAAGCTGATGGATTCGGTGGGAGAGGAGGGGTCGATGGTGGTTTCGCCGCCGCCGGTTTCGCCCTCGCCCTCGCCGGGATCATACACCGGGGGTTCCTCAGTGGGAAGCGCGGGGACCTCGGTGGGCGTCTGGGTGGGTACGGCGGTGGGTACCTCAGTGGGAACTGCGGTGGGCTGGGAAACGGTCATGCCGTTCTGCACGCAGTATTCCAGGTAAGCGCGGGTCAGCTGGTCGCATACGCCGCTGATTTGCAGGGTCTGCTCGCCGCGGACCTCGTTCACCCAGTTCTGGAAGGTCTTGACCGCATTGGCGGTGCCGGAGCCGTACACGCCGTCCACATCGCCGGACTTGAGCAGGCCGACGATTTCCAGCATCTCCTGCACATAGGTGATTCGATCCTGAGAGGAGGAAGCGTCGATGGGTGCGTTGGGATCCTGGGTGGGCACGCTGGTGGGTACGTCGGTGGGCGCCTGGGTGACCAGGGGCTCCAGGGTTGCGGTTGCAGTGGGCTTGGCGCTGGGAGTTGCGGTGGCCTGCTGCTGGTTTTCCCACCACTGGATGTAGTAGTTGAGGTAGGCCATGGTCAGGCCGTCCACCTTGCCGGTGACTTCCAGCGCAGTGTAGCCCTGCAGCTGGTTGACGCGGATCTGGAAGTTCTTCACGGCCGTGGCGGTGGCGGCGCCGTACTTGCCGTCGGCGGTGCCGAAGTCCATAACGCCCAGGGTGATCAGCTTGTTCTGCAGCGCCAGGATATCCACAGCGGGGGAGTTTTCATTGATCACGCTGTCGTCCGGTGCGGCGGTGACCAGCGGAGTGGGCGTGGGCGTGGGCTTGACCAGGGATACAGAGGCGTTGTAGAGCCACTGCAGGGTCTTTTCGCCCGCGATGCCGTCCACAGCCAGCTTCTTTGCCGGGGAGCAGTAGTTGTTTACATAGTTCTGGAAGTCCTTCACCGCCTTCTTGGTGGCGGCGTCGTACTTGCCGGTGAGGCCCGTGTAATCCAGCCAGCCCAGCTTCACCAGGGTTTCCTGCAATTCCTTGACCTTGTTGGCGTTGGAATTGTTGTTGATGGTGTTGTAATCCTGATTGGTGTCCACGGTGGGCTTCTTCGTTGCGGAAGCGTTCACCTGCTGCTGGTAATCGTTGTTCACATCGCCCTTGTAGGTGTAGTCCATCCAGGAAAGCTCCGGATCCACCAGGGCCGCAAAGGTTGCGGTGGCGTAGGGCGTGGGGGTGGGCGTCTGGGCGGGCATCCAGGTGGCGCCGGGGGAGGTGGTGCTCAGGGTGTTGGGCAGGGTCACATCATCCGGGTCGGACATGGAATTGAGGAACCAGATCAAACCGATGGCCACGGCCAGCACCACGGCTGCCGCGATGGCGATGTAAAGGGCGATGGCCTTCTTGTGGTCGGCTTCATCCTCATCGTCGGCGTAATCGCGCATGGGCGCGCTGCTGCCGCCGCCGTTTTTGCGCTGGGCGATGTAGGCGGTGCCGTTTTCTTCAAAATAGAAATGGCGCTTCTTGGGGTCCTCCACGCTGTCCACGCTGGCGCGCAGCTTGCGCATGCCGGCGTCGAAGGCGTCCTCCATGCCGGCGATGGGCACAACGGTGCCGTCGTTCAGTCTCTCGGCGCAGTTGCGGGGCAGGTATTCGCGGATGCGGATGGTGCCGCCGCGCTTGGTGTCCAGCGCGGTGTACACGATGCCGCTGGCGTCCTGGCCCAGGGCGCGGCCCAGCAGGAAGCGGTCGCGGTATACGGGCGTACCCGGAAGCATCTGGATCTGGGGAACCGCGGCGCGGGCGTCCCTGCCGCAGTGGGGGCAGATGGAATCGCCGCCCAGATCCTTGAAGCAGTACATACACAGATTTTCGTAAGCCATATTCTTTACTCCTTTGGCGGGAAATCGCACGAATTACAGAAGCGCGTTGATGTCCTCGCACACGTCTGCGAAGATTTCATCGATGGTGCGGTTGGAATCGATCCTGTGCACGCGCTCGGGATTGGCCTCGTGGATTTCCTCGAAAGCCTCGTAGACGCGGCGGAAGAATTCGTCCTTCTCCACCTCAATGCGGTCTAGGTTCTCGCCGGAGCGCAGCCGCTTGAGCACGACCTGCTGGTCGCCCACGAAGAGCAGCGTGCGATCCGGGACGATTGCCATCGCCGGTGCATTTATTTGACGTATAAAATCGTCTCCAAGTTCACGCCCACGGGCCTGATATGCGAAACTTGAGTCCAAAAAACGGTCGCAGAGCACAATTTTTCCGCTTTCGACGCCGGGAATGATCACCTGGCGCACGTGTTCGGCGCGGCTGGCGGCGTAGAGCAGGGCCTCGCATTCGCTGGACATGCCCTTGTGGCGGATATCCAGAACCACGTCGCGGATGCACTCGGAGATTTCGCAGCCGCCGGGCTCGCGGGTGAGCACGGTTTCATAGCCGCGCTCGTTCAGGTAGGTGGCCAGCTTCTGCATCTGGGTGGACTTACCGCAGCCGTCCGCGCCCTCGAAGGTGATGAACAGGCCGCGTTCCTTCTTCACGCCGGGCAGCAGGATTTCGCGCAGGTCGCTTACGGTTTCAGCGATCAGGTCTGCGCCGGAGGATTCCAATTCCTCGCGGGAACCGTAGCCGTAGAGCACGCCGATGCTGGTCAGGCCCAGGTTCTTGCCGGCTTCCATGTCGTACAGACGGTCGCCCACCATGGCGCAGCGTGCAGGATCATAGTTCTCCGGCAGCGCAGCGCGCAGGATGTCGCTCTTGTCGGCGTGGGTGGTTTCCAGGGTGGTGCCCACGATCTTGTCAAAGTAATCGAAGATGCCGAAATGCTTGGCAATCTTGTTCACCAGCACATCGGGCTTGGCGCTGGCAATGGCAATGTGGACGCCCTGCCGCTTCAGCTCCTTCAGCAGGGGAGCAATACCGGCATAGACGCGGTTCTCCTTCCAGCCGATGCTGAAATAGCGTTCACGGAACAGTTCGGTGGCCCTGCGGCCGCCCTCTTCGTCCATGTTGCCGTATTTCATAAAGGAGGTGACCAGGGGCGGGCCGATAAAGGTATCCAGCTCCTCCTGGCTGGGCACAGGCAAACCCAGCCGCTCGAATGCATAAGCTGCGCTGGTGGTGATGCCGATGCCGGATTCAGTGAGGGTGCCGTCAAAATCAAAAAGAATTGCGTTGTATTTCAAAAACTATCATTCCCATCGTATATGATCGTGAATTTATCCATGCTCATTGTATCAGCGAAATGTGACTTTAAGACTAAGACGCTATGAAAACAGCTGGGCTTTGTGAGGGGGCGGTTGAATTGGTGGGCGGAATATGCTAATATATAATAGTATGAATATGTTCTGGAGGATTCTATGCTGAAAGGTTTTTTCCTGAGAAATGCAATGCTGCTGGAAGCGGCTGCTGGGAAGTTTGTCTGGAGTGAAAATATCGTCAAGGTCATCGTTGCGGCGCTTTTGAGCATGGTGCCCACCTTTGAGGGCCGCTACGCCATCACCGTTATGCTGGGCATGGGTATGCCCGTGGGCGTTGCCTACCTGCTGGCTGTGGTGTTTTCCACCCTGCCGATGCCCATCATCCTGCTTTTGCTGCGTCCCGTGCTGGACTGGTTCTACACCCTGCCCATCAAGCCCGTGCGCGCCTTCGCTGCATGGCTGGAAAAGCGCAGCGAAAAGAAGCGCGCCAAGATGCATGCCAATAAGGGTACCGGCATCCGCGGCTGGCTGGGCAAGCACCTGTCCCAGGATACCATCGAACTGATCGGCCTGTACATCTTCGTGGCCCTGCCCCTGCCGGGTACCGGCTGCTGGACCGGCAGCGCCGTGGCTACGCTCTTTGAAATGCCCCGCCTGAAGGCTGCCGTGGCCATCACCCTGGGCAATATCACCGCCTGCGCCATCATGCTGGCGGCCACCATGGGCGTAATTTCTATTTTCTAAGGTCTGCATGAAGCCGACGCGCATGTCGTCGGCTTTGGTTTTATATCGGAATGTGAGGTGAGCTTATGCTTCGGGTCTATACGGGTGAAAACTGTCTGCTGTCCGGGGAGCTTACGCGTCGCATCGGCGATGCGCTGGCCCGGGAGGATGCTGTGCAGTATATCGTCGTGCCCAAGCAGCTCACGCTGTTCACAGAGCGGCTGCTGCTCTCCGGTTTGAAGCTGCCCGGCTCTTTCCGCCTGCGGGTTCTGTCTCCCGCCAGGCTGTGCAGCCGCATCTTTGAGGAGGCGGGCATGCCCAGGGGCGTGCGCGTGGACGAGCGCGGCCGGGTGATGCTGGTGCGCCAGGCCATCCGCGCCGCCGGGGGACTGACCATCTACAAGAATGCGGACCGCCGGCGCGGCTTTGCCGACCGCTGTGCACGCCAGCTGGAATTGTTCGTCCAGGGCGGCGTCACGGCGGAAAGCCTGCGCCAATGTGCTCTCGACAGCGAGGGCATGACCCGCATGAAGCTCAACGACCTGGCTTCCATCCTTGAAAACTACACTGAACTCATCGCCGGACGCTATCAGGACGGCGATACGGAGATGACCGAAGCCGCGCTGCGCGCAGGGAAGGCCTCCTTTGTCAGGGAATCCCACTTCTGGTTCTTCGGTTTTGATATCACGCCGCCCACACTGAACCGCCTCATCGGCGAGGTGGCGGCCCACAGCCCGGATGCGGAGCTGTTCTTCCCCCTGGGCGGCCGGGAGGGTGAGCGTGACTATGATAGCGCTCGTCCCCTGGAGAAGGCGCTGGGACGCATGGTTGCCGCCTGCCGGGACGCCGGTGCGCAGATGGAGCGCATCCGATTGAATCCGCCTGCGGACGGGGGAGAACTGCGCTTCCTGGCCCGGGAGCTCTACGCCTATCCGGCGAAGAGCCATAGCGAAGCCGTGAAGCATGTGCACCTGGCCTACGCCCGGGATGTGCGAGAGGAATGCATGCTGGCCGCGGCCATCGCCCGAAAGTGCGCCATGGACGGTCTGCATTACAGCGATATTCAGCTGCTGAGCATGGACATGGAGGGCTACCGCCAGGGTCTGATCGAAGCCTTCGGCGTGTATGACGTGCCGCTGTTCCTGGAGAGCAGCCGCCCCGTATCCCGCATGGCCACGGCGGAATGCCTGCTCACGGCGCTGCGCCTGATCGATAAAAACTTCCGCAGCGAGGATGTGTTCACACTCATGCGCTGCGGCTACATGGATATTTCCCGGGATGAAGCCGATCGCCTGGCCAACTATGCCGTGCGGCGCGGCATCGACGGCAGCCGCTGGCTGCGGCCGCTGAATCGGGGCAGCGATGTGGAAATCGAGGAGCTGGAGCCCATCCGTGCCCGTTTGATGGCGCCGGTGGCGAAGCTCCGGGACGATTTGAAATCCGCCAAGGATCTGAAGGGCCAGCTTTCCGCCGTGTTCGGCTTCCTGACGGAAATCAACGCCCACGGCCGCAGCCTGGAGCTCCAGAAGGAGCTCAACGACAGCGGCATGCGCGAAACCGCGGGCGCGCTGGGCCAGAGCTGGAACCGCATCATCGGCGCGCTGGACCAGATGGCGGCGCTGATGGGCGAAGCGAAGCTCTCCCTGAGAGAACTCACCCAAACTCTCACCGAATCCCTGGAGGCTGCGGTGGTCAAGCCCCTGCCCCAGTCGGGAGATGCGGTGTATGCCCAGAGCATGAGCCGCATGCT
>JAGBAU010000027.1 GCA_017938785.1 Clostridia bacterium | reverse complement strand
GGAACCGGTGGTCCATGGCGATCACCGGGGATATTTCATGGAGACCTATTCAACCAAGAGTTTTGCTGATATTGGCATCACCAATGAATTCGTACAGGATAACCAGTCCTTCTCTGCCCAGAAGGGGATTTTGAGAGGAATTCACTTCCAGAACGCGCCTATGGCCCAGGCCAAGCTGGTGCGGGTGACCAAGGGCGCGGTGCTGGACGTGGCGGTGGATCTGCGCAAGGGCAGCCCGACCTACAAGCAGTGGGTGGCGGTGGAGCTGACGGCGGAAAACAAGCGGATGCTGTTCATTCCCCGGGGCTTCGGCCACGGCTTCGTGACCCTCACCGACGATGTGGAATTCTGCTACAAGGTGGATAACCTGTACTCTAAGGAATGCGACCGGGGTATCCGCTTCAACGACCCGGAAATCGGCGTCGACTGGGGCGTGACCGAGCCCGTGCTCTCCCAGAAGGACGCCACCAGCCCCATGCTCTGCGACAGCGACTGCAACTTCACCTATACGGAGGACCAATAACCATGACCATCATCGTAACCGGCGGCGCCGGCTTCATCGGCTCGAATTTCATCTTCCACATGCTGGAAAAATACCCGGATTACCGCATCATCTGCCTGGACAAGCTGACCTATGCGGGCAACCTGTCCACGCTGAAGAGCGTCATGGACAACCCCAACTTCCGCTTCGTGAAGGCGGACATCTGCGACCGCGAGGCGGTCTTTTCCCTGTTCGAAGTGGAGAAGCCCGACATCGTGGTGAACTTCGCCGCCGAATCCCACGTGGACCGCAGTATCGAAAACCCCGGCGTGTTTTTGCAGACCAACATCCTGGGCACCCAGGTGATGATGGACGCCTGCCGCAAGTATGGCATCCAGCGCTACCACCAGGTCTCCACCGACGAGGTCTACGGCGACCTGCCTCTCGACCGTCCGGACCTGTTCTTCACCGAGGAAACGCCCATCCACACGAGCTCTCCCTATTCTTCGTCCAAGGCGGGCGCGGACCTTCTGGTGCTGGCCTACCACCGCACCTTCGGCCTGCCGGTGACCATCTCCCGCTGCTCCAATAACTACGGCCCCTACCACTTCCCGGAGAAGCTCATTCCGCTGATGATCGCCAACTGCCTGAACGATAAGCCCCTGCCGGTCTACGGCCAGGGCCTGAACGTGCGCGACTGGCTGTACGTCGAGGACCACTGCAAGGCCATCGACCTGATCATCCACAAGGGCCGCGTGGGCGAGGTGTACAACATCGGCGGCCACAACGAAATGGCCAACATCGACATCGTCAAAATTATCTGTAGGGAGCTGGGCAAGCCCGAGAGCCTCATCACCTACGTTGCCGACCGCAAGGGCCACGACATGCGCTACGCCATCGATCCCACCAAGATCCACAGGGAGCTTGGCTGGCTGCCGGAGACGAAGTTCGCCGACGGCATCCAAAAGACCATCCGGTGGTATCTGGACAACCGCGACTGGTGGCAGGAGATCATCTCCGGCGAATACCAGAACTACTACGAGAAGATGTACGCAAACCGCTGAGGATAGAATATGAAAGTATTTGTAACGGGCGTCGGCGGCCAGCTGGGCCACGACGTGATGAATGAACTGAAAAAGCGCGGCCATGCGGGCATCGGCAGCGACATCCTGCCCGAGGTTCCCGGCCAGGCGAATTATGTGCAGCTGGACATCACCGACGCTGCGCAGGTTTCCGCCGTGCTTACCGAAGTCAAGCCCGACGCGGTGATCCACTGCGCCGCATGGACGGCGGTGGACCTGGCCGAGGACGAGGATAAGCAGGACAAGGTGCGCGCCATCAACGCCGGCGGCACGAGGAACATCGCAGAAGCCTGCAAGGCCATCGGCTGCAAAATGATGTATATCTCCACCGACTACGTCTTCGACGGCCAGGGCACCGAGCCCTGGCAGCCGGACTGCAAGGCTTACGCCCCGCTGAACGTCTACGGCCAGACCAAGCTGGAGGGTGAGCTGGCCATAAGCGGATTGCTGGAGAAGTATTTCATCGTGCGCATCGCCTGGGTGTTCGGCGTGAACGGCAAGAACTTCATCAAGACCATGCTGAACGTGGGCAGAAAGCACGACAGCGTGCGCGTGGTCAACGACCAGGTCGGCACGCCCACCTACACCTACGACCTTGCCCGCCTGCTGGTGGACATGATCGAAACCGAAAAGTACGGCTACTACCACGCCACCAACGAAGGCGGCTACATCAGCTGGTACGATTTCTGCTGCGAAATCTACAAGCAGGCAGGCCTTGCCACGAAGGTCGTGCCTGTGACCACCGAGGAATACGGCCTTAGCAAGGCCGCCCGCCCCTTCAACAGCCGGTTGGATAAGACTAAGCTCATCCAGAACGGCTTTACGCCCCTGCCCGCCTGGCAGGACGCGCTTTCAAGGTACCTGAAGGAAATCCTGTAAACAACAAAACAGACGGCCCGCGAAGGGTCGTCCGTTTTTGTTTTATCGCGCCAGGCGGCTCAGGATGCGTTCGGCCTTCCGCAGGGCGCGGTGCAGGATGCTGTTCTGGGCCCTTTGCTTGCGCCTTGCCATCTTGAGCATGCCCTCCAGCGCCGCTCTCTTTTCTGCGCATTCAGGCGTTTGAATCGCCTTTTCCATCGTTTCAATCCAGATTTCCAACCAGGAAAGATACCGGCAGTGCTTCAGCATCAGCGAAATATCGGCGTCCTTCAAAAATTCGAACACCTGCGGCGTGATCTGCGCCCCGAGGGGGCCCTTGCGGAAGGTGCGGTACCAGCCGAGTACATCGTTCATCTCCGGTTCCATGTAAACGGCCCGCAGCTTCGGGGGCAGGGCGCGGCTCATCCGCTCGATCATCCTGTAGGATTCAAAGTGGCATTCGAAGTGCTTGGCGCGCTGGCCCACCAGGGAGGTCTGCAGGTTGACCCTGTGGCAGGCGATATAATCGGGAATCAGGGCCACCCGCTTCGCGTGTAGAATCACTTCCTTGAAGAAGGAGCGGTCGTTCACGCAGAACAGGCGGTTGAACTGAATGGAGTGGGCGCGCAGGAAATCCAGCTTGTAAATGCCGCTCCAGGGCACAACGTTGATCTTGTCAAACCAATCCGGGGTTTCCGTGAAGGAAATTGCCTTTTCAAACAGTGATGCAGGAATCTTAGGCAG
>JAGBAU010000254.1 GCA_017938785.1 Clostridia bacterium | reverse complement strand
AGTTCCCGCCAGCTGGAACGGCGAAGCCAATAAGACCCTGCCCACCGACGAGCAGGTTACCTTCTATCGCTCCCTGATCTACGCCGCTCCCACCGAGAAGGGCAAGGCTCTGGCTGCTAAGGCCAACGCCGGCGAAGCCATCACCTGGGAAGAGCTGGACGCTTGCACCTGGGCAGTTGGCAACACCTCTTCTTCCGCTGGCTACATCTATCCCACCATGTGGCTGATGGAGAACTACGACAAGAAGATCTCCGACCTCTCCAACATCGTGCAGCTGGGCTATGCTGACGCCTTCGCACAGGCAGCAGCTGAGCAGGTTGACATCATCGTTTGCTACGCAGACGGCCGTCGTGACTACGAAGCCGCCTGGAACCTGGCCACCGATACCGCCGACGAAACCGGCAAGGCTGGCATGGGCCGCGAAGATTCCATCTGGAATGAGCTGAACGTTATCGGCGTTACCGACGGTATCTACAACGACACCGTTGCGATCACCACCGCCAACGAAGATGTTTACAATCCGGAGTTCATCAATGCTCTGCAGACTGCTCTGATCAACATCATCAACACCGAAGAAGGCCAGGCCATCTTCTCTGTTTACAGCCACACCGGCTATGCCATCGCAACCGACTCCGATTACGATGCAGCCCGCACCGCTCTGACCGTCGTTTCCTAATGCGGCGAGCCGCCGCTGCCACCTCGCTGGCGCGGCTTGAGTGAACGAACCCCTGCCCCGTGGATAATGGGGCAGGGGTTCTGTGTTTCTTTTCGCTTGAAATTGAAGCATTTACCCGAAACCGGGCCCGTGGATTATGGGCCCGGCTTCTTATGCTCAGGTTTTGTCATTTTTTGCGCATAATTTGCTTGCTTTGCCTATGGGGGCATGGTATAATTTTAATGGTTTAATATGTAGGGATTTCAGTACTCGGAAAAGGGGTAGTTTAATTGATCGAGTTTAAGAATGTAAGCAAAACCTATCCGAATGGCGTTAAGGGTTTGAAGAATGTGAACCTCACCATCGAACAGGGTGAGTTTGTGGCCATCATCGGACTGTCCGGCGCGGGTAAGTCCACCTTGATCCGCACCATCAACCGCATGATCGATGTGACCGAGGGCCAGCTGATCGTGGACGGCGTGGATGTAATGGGTCTGCACGGCAAGGCTATGCGCCGCTTCCGCCGCAAGATCGGCATGATCTTTCAGTCCTTCAACCTGGTTACCCGTTCCACCGCCATCAAGAATGTGCTTTCTTCCATGGTTCCGGACATGGGCTTTTTCCGTGTGCTGCTGGGCCTGTTCACCAGGGAACAGAAGATGAAGGCCCTGGAAGCCCTGGATAAGGTCGGCATCCTGGATAAGGCATACACCCGATGCGACCAGCTCTCCGGCGGTCAGCAGCAGCGCGTGGCCCTGGCCCGCACCCTGAACCAGTCGCCCACCATCATCCTGGCGGACGAGCCCGTTGCCGCCCTGGACCCGGTGACTGCCCATCAGGTCATGAGCGACTTCAAGCGCATCAACGAGGATATGAACATCTCCGTGCTCATCAACATCCACCATGTTGACCTGGCGCTGAAGTATGCTTCCCGCGTCATCGGCATCCGCGCAGGCGAAATCGTGTACGATGGCCCCAGTGCAGACGTTACCCAGGAGATCCTGGATTCCATTTACAACGGCGCTGCCGTACCGCAGGCGGGTGAATGAGATGCTGAAAAAGAAAACGAACACCGAATACAGGGTGAAGCTGTTTGACCGGATCTTCAAGCCGGAAATCATCACCCTGCCCAACGGCAATACCGTTGCGCGGCCCCGTTCCCGCACGCCGCTGATCGCTGCCATCATGATCGCGGTGGTATGGGCGTCCATCCTGCTCACGGGCTTCGACCTGGGCATCATCATTCGCCGCGGCAACCAGTTCTTCGTCATCCTGCAGCAGATCTTCCAGCCGGACTTCAGCTACTTCCCGAAGGTTCTGCAGCCCCTGCTGGATACCATTAAGATGTCCATCCTGGGCTCCGTGCTGGGCGCAACCCTGGCGCTGCCCTTCTCCGTGGTGGCTTCCACCAACATCAACCGCAGCGGCTGGATCGTGGCTGTGCTGCGCTTCCTGCTGAACATCATCCGCACCCTGCCCACGCTGATCATTGCCAAGTTTGCTGCACTGATCTTCGGCCTGGGTACCTTCGCCGGTACGGTGGCCATCACCGTGTTCACCTTCGGCGTGGTTTCCAAGATGATGTACGAGGCCATCGAAACCATCGACATGGGCGCATTCGAGGCCATGGAATCTGCGGGCGGCGACAAGTTTCAGTCCTTCTGGACGGCCTGCTTCCCCCAGATTCTGCCCACCTACCTGTCCTATTGCCTGTACAGCCTTGAGATGAACATCCGTGCTGCGGCCATCCTGGGCTACGTCGGCGCGGGCGGCCTGGGCATCCTGATCAACGAGCGCATCGGCTGGCGCGATTATAAGGGACTGGGCATGGTGCTGCTGGCCCTGTTCATCGTGGTATTCATCATTGAAAAGACCAGCCAGTACCTGCGCAAGAAACTGAGCTGAGGAGGATCGGAATATGGCAAAGAAACAGAATCGAATGCTGACCGATCGTCCCATGTCGATCGAAGAGGCTTACAATTTTCGTCCCCGCCTGTGGTGGGTATACACGCTGATCATCCTGATCGTCGTGGCGCTGCTGGGCTGGTCCGGCTCCGCTGTGGAGTTTGAGGGCTTCGCCAATAAGGGCATCGAAGTTGCCAAGGGTGTTTTCAACGGACTTACCCATCCGGATACCAAGCTGCTGTTCAACCTGACCGATGAGGGTGTACCTTATCAGCTGTTCCAGACGGTGGCCATTGCCGTGCTGGGTACCCTGATCGGCGGCCTGCTGGCCATCCCGTTCAGCTTCCTGGCCTGCGATAAGATCGTTCCCAAGTGGGTGGCCTTCATCTTCCAGGCCTTCATCCTGCTGATCCGCACCATCCCCAGCCTGGTCTGGGCGCTGGTTTGGATTCGCGTGACCGGCCCCAACGCCTTCTGCGGCGTTGTGACCCAGTCCGTGTGCTCCATCGGCATGATCACCAAGATGTACATCACCGCCATCGAGGATATTGATATCCGCATCCTGGAGAGCCTGGACGCCGCCGGCTGCACTGCCTTCCAGAAGATTCGTTACGGCATCCTGCCCCAGATCATCCCGAACTTCATCTCCACGGTGATCTACCGCTTTGACATCAACGTCAAGGACGCCACCACCCTGGGTATCGTCGGCGCGGGCGGCATCGGCGCAGCGCTGGTGCAGTGCATCAACTCCAGCCGCTGGAGCATGGTTGGCGCCTACCTGTGCGGTATGGTCATCCTGATGCTGTTCATCGAGCTCTTCTCCACGAAGGTTCGCAATCGCCTGACGAGAGGTTAAGGGAATGTCGAAACTCACCATTTATTTCACTTCCGATACCCATGGGTATCTCTATCCCAATAACTTCGCAGATAAGCAGCCCCGCAACATGGGGCTGCTCTCTATGCGCTTTCCCAAGGATGAAAACACCCTGGTCATCGACGGCGGCGATACCATTCAGGGTTCGCCCCTGACCTATTTCTGCAAGCAGAACGGCCGGGAGTTGCCTGTCGCGGCGGCCATGAACGACCGGGGCTATGACTATGTGGTGCTGGGCAACCATGATTTCAACAACGGCTACGACTACCTGCGCAATCACCTGACTGCGCTGAATGCCAAATGCCTGTGCGCCAATGTGGAGGATCAGCGCGGCGAGCTGCCCATCGGCTCCAGCGTGGTGCATACCCTGGGCAACGGTCTGCGCGTG
Source organism: Clostridia bacterium (assembly GCA_017938785.1). The sequence goes on along the minus strand of JAGBAU010000254.1, from coordinate 2,608 downwards.
GGCCTGGTGGGTATCGTGACCGACTGGGTGAACCGCTGGGAGAAGCCGGAGAACCTGACTGAGATCGCCGTCCATGATCCCTTCGAAGCTGCGAAGAAAGCCATCGTGGGTCTGGAATGTGACGTTCTGGTCGGTATCTACCACGGCGGCATCGAAAAGGATCTGGACAGCGGAAGGCTGCTTTCCCAGACCGATGAAAACATCGCCTGCCGCCTGTGCGAGGAGCTGCCCTTCGACCTGCTGCTCACGGGCCACCAGCACATCGCGATGGCGAACAAGTGCTGGAACGGCGTGCACATCGCCCAGACGCCCTGCAATTCAGCCTCCTATGTGAAGGTGACCATGGACGATGACGGCAGCTTTCATTCGGAACTGTGCACCCCGCCCGCTGAGGCGCAGCTTACGGCCGCGCAGGAGGCGCTCTGGCAGGAGGTCAACGCATGGCTGGACACACCCATCGGTAAGTTCTCCAAGGCCATCTGGCCCGGCGAGAAGCTGGATATGGCGCTGAATGGTTCCTCCATCGCGGACTTCTTCAACACGGTGCAGCTCTGGGCCAGCGGTGCAGATATTTCCTGTGCGGCGCTGAGCAACGAACTGCGCGGCTTCGACAGCGAAGTGAGTGTGCGCGATGTGGTGGCCAGCTATGTCTATTCCAATACCCTCGCGGTTCTGGAAGTGACGGGCAAGGTGTTAAAGCTGGCGCTGGAGCAGTGCGCCCGCTACTTTGATGTGAACAAGGATGGGGAAGTGGTCATCGCCGATTCCTTCCTGCGTCCCAAGGAAGCACACTACAATTTCGATTATTTCAGCGGAATTGAATATGTGTACGACCTGAACCGTCCGGAGGGTGAGCGCGTGGTTTCCATTACCCGGAACGGCGTGCCCGTGCAGATGGAGGATAAGTTCACCCTATGCATGTGCGATTACCGTGCCACCGGCGCGGGCGATTTCGATTTCTACCTGGAATGCCCCCGCATCCGGGAGATTCAGACGGAGGTCAGCGAACTGATCCTGAACTACATTTTTGAACACCCCATGGTGGAGATTCCGAAGGTACATCCCTGCAGAACGATCCTGCCGAAAGCCAAATAAAAAGATTGGAGCCCCCGGATGAAGATTCCGGGGGCTCCGTTTTGGAGTGAGGATGGCGCGAAGCGACTAGCCTCGAGAACACCACTGTACCGCAGGGGCGTAGCCGCGACGCCCCAAGGGGTGGGGCAGCCGAGGTTTAAAGGAGAAATTCACAGTTTCACTGTGCTCTGGTTCAGGTGAGGGCGCCTTCGGGGTCCACCGCCAGGTTGTCCTTTTCCAGATACTTCGGGAAGAAGCCGGACTTGAGCTGGGGCATCTTATCGAAGCTGGACTTCAGTTCGTAGTTGGAACCGGTGGTGTTGCTGATGGCGATGCCGTGGAGGATTTCCAGGGCATGGTAGGCCATTTCCTTGTTGGCGCGGGGCTTGCGGCCGTTGACCATGGACCAGGCCATTTCTGCAACGCCCAGGCCGCGGGAGTTCTCATCATAGCCGAAGCTGGCAGGCAGGGCGATGCGCTCATCGCTGCCCTTGGCGCGGTAGTATACGGTGCCGCCGAAGTTATTGGGGTCGGACATGTACAGAACGCCTTCGGTGCCGCAGAGCATGACCACGGGCTGCTCGGGGAAGATGCACTCGGAGTTGAACTGCACGGAGCCGATGGCAACATTTTCACACTGCAGGGTGCCGGCGAGGATGGTTTCGGATTCTACGTTGTATTCCTGGCCGAAGCGTGCGCTGCTGGGCATCTCAAAGGTGCGGGGATCGCTGGGATACTTCAGGAAGCCGTTGACCTTCTTTACCGGGCCCAGGATGGAGATCAGAGCGGTGATGTAGTAGATGCCCACATCGAAGCCGATGCCGCCGCCCTGCTGGGGGATGAAGGGAACCAGCTGGCCCATCATGTTGTAGTCGCGGCCGTTCTGGGCCACGCAGGAGGTGACCTGGCCGATCATGCCGCGCTCCACGGCCAGACGGGCGGTCTGGATGGCGCAGCCCAGGAAGGTGTCGGGTGCGGCGCCCAGGTACAGGCCGCGCTCATTGGCCAGGCGAACCAGCTCTTCGGCGTCGCCCAGTTCAATGGAGAGCACCTTCTCGGTGTATACGTTCTTGCCGCCTTCCAGCAGCTGCTTGATGACCGCGAAGTGGGCCTTGGGGTTGGTGAGGTTGACCACCAGCTCGATGGTTTCATCGGCCAGGATCTCTTCCATGGTCAGGGCCTTGATTTCATACTTGGCGGCAGCGGCGTCGCGGCGGGCGACGTCCAGGTCGCAGCAGCCCACCAGGTCGATGATGGAAAACTTGCTCTTCAGGTTCTTCAGATAAATATCGCTGATGGCGCCGCAGCCGACTACGGCAGTACGGATGGTTTTCATGGGCAATTACCTCCTGTATGTTTCGTCAGTCGATGACCAGCAGGCCGGGACGTTCCATCTTCACACCGTTGAACTCGCAGGTGATCTTCGGGAAGGTGATGGGATGGGTGATCATCATCGGGCCGTCCTTGGTGACAATGAAGCTGTCCTCGGTCTTGGTGCCATCCACTACAGGGTTGAAGCAGTAAGCCTGATTCT
>JAGBAU010000253.1 GCA_017938785.1 Clostridia bacterium | reverse complement strand
CCATGCTCGCTTCCGAGGAACGTCTGGGCTATGACGCCGCCGTATCCTTCGATTATCCCTCCACCGGAAACGCAATCCTCTTGGCCACGAACGCCGAAACCGGCGCAGCCGCCGTCTTCTCCATTTCAGAAAGCGAACAGGACGCCGCCTCTGCCGCCGGCGAAGCCGCGCTCTCCATCCCGGAGGCGGGAACAGTTGAGGAAATCACCCTCGGTGAAAACACCTACTCCGCCTTCAGCTGCACCATGGACGGGGCGGATTACCGCCTGTACTTCCTCTCGGACGGCAGCCGCCTGCTCTGCGCGGGCGCGTGCGGCCTGGAGGAAACCGAAATCGACGCCATGCTCGCCGGACTCATCTTCTGAGTCCGGTTTTTTGTGGGGTTTTTGGCTTTCCTTATTTGATCTTGTGTGCTATAATCTATTCAGGAAATTTATACTGAAAGAGGGCGTATTTCCATGAAAAAGGCAATTATGTACGGCGGCGGCAATATCGGCCGTGGTTTCATCGGCAAGGTATTTGCGGACTCCGGTTATGAAGTCGTATTCCTGGACATCATGCAGGGCCTGATCGACGAAATGAACAGCCGCGGACAGTACAACGTGCGCATCGTCTCCAACGAAGGCGAAGTGGACACCGTTGTCAAGCCCGTGCGCGCGGTGAACTCCACCACTGAACAGGCCATCGAAGAAATCGTCACCTGTGATATCATGGCGACGGCGGTCGGCGTAAATATCCTGCCCCGCATCGCTCCCGTGATCGCCAAGGGCGTGGTTGCCCGCATGGAAAAGAGCGGCAAGCCCCTGGACATCATCCTCTGCGAAAACCAGCTGGAGGCCGACATCCTGATGCGCGGCTGGATCTATGAATGCCTCACCGACGAGCAGAAGGCATGGGCAGATGAGAACCTGGGCCTGATCGAAGCATCCATCGGCCGCATGGTTCCCCCGCTCACCCCCGAAATGAAGGCTCAGGATTCCCTGCTCATCTGCGTGGAGCCCTACTGCGAGCTGCCCGTGGATAAGGACGCCTTCAAGGGCGAAATCCCGGACCTGGTGGGCCTGATCCCCTACACTCCCTTTGAATTCTACATCAAGCGCAAGCTGTTTTTGCACAACGGCGGCCATGCCGTATGCGCATACCTGGGCAACCTGAAGGGCTATGAGTACATCTGGCAGGCCATCGCCGATCCGGAGATCTACGAAACCGCCAAGGCTGCCATGAACTGCAGCGCCCAGGCCCTGATCAAGAAGTTCGGCGAAGGCATCCGCGAAAACGTTGAAAACAACGTTGTGGACCTGCTGTTCCGCTTCCAGAACAAGGCCCTGAAGGACACCGTCGCCCGCGTGGGCGCAGATCCGGTGCGCAAGCTCCGCCGCAACGACCGCATCGTCGGCGCAGCGCTGTTCGCCATGGAGCAGGGCGTGGATCCCAGCCCCATCATCCGCGGCATCGTGGCAGGCCTGAAGTTCAACATGCCCGGCGACGCCACCGCTCCCGAAGTGCAGGCCGCACTCAAGGAACAGGGCATCGACTACGTCATCGAAAAGTACATGGGCCTTTCCAAGGACGAAGAACTCTTCGGCATGATCAAGGCCGCATACGAAGCATAAGCAATGAAGAAATATACGGATTTTGCAATCGAAAAGACCTGCGGGCTGCTGAATATCGGCAGCCCGACTGGTTATACGGAGGAAGCCATCGCCTGGCTGGAGAAGGAATTCGCCTCCCTGAACATCCCCACCCGGAAGACCACCAAGGGCGGCCTGATCGCCGATTTCGGCGGCAAGAACGCCGATGACGCCCTGTTCCTGGAAGCCCACTGCGACACCCTGGGCGGCATGGTGGCCGAGATCAAGGCAAACGGCCGGCTGCGCATCGTGAACATCGGCGGCATGAACGCCAACAATGCCGAAGCCGAAAACGCCGTCATCGTCACCCGCAGAAACCAGAAGTACGAGGGCACGCTGCAGCTCATTGACGCCTCCCTGCACGTAAACGGCTCCTACAACGATACCCTGCGCGGCTGGGACAAGATGGAGCTGGTGCTGGACGAGGACGTATCCTCCGCCGAGGATGTACGCGCTCTCGGCATCGGCGTGGGCGATTACGTCTGCTTCGATCCCCGCACCCGCGTGACCGCCTCCGGCTACATCAAGAGCCGCTACCTGGACGATAAGCTGTCCGTGGGCATCCTGCTGGGCCTGGCCAAGTACCTGAAGGACGAAAACATCACCCCCAAACGCCGCATCTATGCCCACTTCACCGTCTACGAAGAAGTTGGCCACGGCGGCTGCGCATCCGTGCCCGCAGGCGTGACCGAAGCGCTGGTGGTGGACATGGGCTGCGTGGGCGAAGGCCTGCAGTGCACCGAGCGCCAGGTTTCCATCTGCGCCAAGGATTCCAGCGGTCCCTTCTGCCGGGAGATCGTTCTGAAGCTCATCGACGCTGCCGAGCGCGCAGGCGCGGATTATGCGGTGGACGTATACCCCCACTACTCTTCCGACGTGGCCACCACCCTGAAGGCCGGTCACGACGTGAAGCACGGCCTGATCGGCGCGGGCGTCTATGCCTCCCACGGCTACGAGCGCAGCCACCGGGACGGCGTGGAGAACACCCTCAAGCTGCTCATCGCCTACATCAACTGACAAGAAAGGATTTTTGCCCATGAACGCACGCCCCGCCGAAATGCGCGATTTTGATTCCATTATGACCGTCATCTCCCAGGCCCGCGCCGCCATCGCCCGTTTGGGCATCGACCAGTGGCAGGACGGCTATCCTGAGCCGGAGGTGATCACCGGCGACATCGAAAGCGGCATCGGCTGTGTATTTGAAACCGAGGGCAAAATCGCAGGCTACATGGTGCCCCTGGCCGACCCGGAGCCCATCTACGACCAGCTGGCGGGCAAGTGGCTGCAGAACGACGCGCCCTACCTCACCGTGCACCGCATGGCCATCGGCGACGGCTACCGCGGCACCGGCCTGAGCATGCAGATGTTCGCCCATGCGGAAAAGCTGGCCCATGAGAAGCATCTCATCTCCGTACGCGCGGACACCCACACCGGCAACAT
>JAGBAU010000252.1 GCA_017938785.1 Clostridia bacterium | reverse complement strand
TTTCAACATGGAAATCCTGAACCGCTTCGAAGGCTATCTGCTCAACACCTGCGCAGAAGGCGTGAAGTTCGTAAATGAAGTTGGCATGCCCAACGTAAAGATCATGCTGGATACCTTCCACATGAATGTGGAAGAGGATGACATCGGCGCCGCCATTCGCCTGGCGGGCGACAAGCTGGGCCACTTCCACACCGGCGAATGCAACCGCCGCGTACCCGGCAAGGGCCGCATGCCCTGGCGTGAAATCGCCAACGCCCTGCAGGATATCGGCTACGACGGCACCGTATGCATGGAACCCTTCGTCAGGATGGGCGGCGAGGTTGGCCGCGATATCCGCATCTGGCACAACATGTACGAAGACCTGAGCGAGGCCAAGTTGGACAAGGATGCAGCGGACGCCCTGAAGTTCCAGAGATACATGTTCGATGACAAAATGTAATTGAAGATGGGCGCGCATGCCTGCGCGCCCGTTTCTATGGAAGGATAAACGATATGGAAAAAGTGGTTCTTGGCCTGTCCGGCGGCGTGGATTCCGCGGTGGTGGCACGGCTTTTGCAGCGGGACGGCTATGAGGTGCACGGCCTGTACATGGATATCGCCACCGAATCTGCCCGCCAGGACGCCATCGATACGGCGCAGTTCCTGGGCGTAACGCTCAGGGTGCTGCCCATCGACCGGGAACTGGAAAAGCATGTTTGCGCGCCCTTTGTGGAGGCCTACCTGCGTGGAGAGACGCCCAATCCCTGCATCATGTGCAATCCGTCGGTGAAGTTCAAGAGCCTCATTGATTATGCGGATGAAATCGGCGCGAAGTACATCGCCACCGGCCACTACGCCCGCACGGAAAACGGTGCGCTCTACAAGGGCATGCCCTCCAACGATCAGAGCTACATGCTCTGCCGCCTGACCCGGGAACAGGTATCCCGGCTCATCCTGCCCCTGGGCGGATATGAAAAGGCGCAGGTGCGCGCGCTGGCGGTGGAGATGGGCATCCCCGTGGCCAACAAGCCCGACAGCATGGAGATTTGCTTCATCCCGGACAAGGATTATATCGGCTGGATCAAAAACCGCAGCGCCGTGCCGGGACCGGGCGAACTGGTCTTCCACGGCGAGGTGATCGGCAGGCATGAGGGCATCTACCGCTACACCGTGGGCCAGAGATGGCCGGGGCTCTACAACGAGCGCAAGATCTACGTTTCCGAGATCCAGCCCGAACAGAACCGGGTGGTGCTCGCCCTGTGGGAGGAGCTGTTCAAAACCGAGGTGCATGCCCGTCAGATGAACTGGCTCATTGATAAGCCCGAAGAAGTCATCCGCGCCAGTGTGCGCGTGCGCCACACCAAGTGGGAGAACCCGCCCTGCACGGTGAAGGCGGTGGGCGACGGTGTGGAGATCATCTGCGATGAAGCGGTGCGCGCTCCGGCCCGTGGTCAGTCCGCCGTGCTCTACGACGGCGACCGGGTGCTTGGCGGCGGCTATATTGTATAGACGCATAGAAAAACCCCTCAGCATATGCTGAGGGGTTTGCTGTTATTTGCGTACGATAACCGTGGTGCCGGGAGTGCAGTTTTCATAGAGCCACTGGGCATGGTCTTCCTTCAGACGGATGCAGCCATGGGATGCAGGGCGTCCCAGCTTGCGCACGGCGGTTTGATTGCGAACCTTGCCGCGGCTGTAGGTGACGGAATGGAACAGGATACCGCCCACAATGCGGGTAGCCCACTTGGCGTAGCATTCAAATTCCTTGAAGTAATACCATTCGCCGGTGCCGGTGGGGCCGGCAGCCTGGTAGGTGCCCAGGGGAGTGGGGGTGGCCCTGAGACCCGTGGAGCAGATCATTTCACCCACATAGTTGTCATAGTTGCTGCCGTTCCACTGGTAGACGTAGACGCGCTGGTCGGATACATCGATGATGATCTTGTAGGCGTTTACGAATTCCTCAGACTCGATGGCGGCCTCGGAGAAGAGCAGGCGCTGGGTGGCTTCATCGGCCACGGCGCTCTGGTTCAGGCCGTTCTTCTTCTGGAAGTAGAGCAGGGCGCGCTCGGTGCCTGCGCCGAATTCACCATCTGCGGTGGCCAGGTACTTCAGGTCGTACAGGCGGCGCTGCATGCGCAGAACCTCGTCGCCCTCGTCGCCGCTGGACAGGGTTTTGGTGTAGACCTCGAAGTTATACTTGCCGGATACGAAGTCCAGGACCTCCTGGGTCACTTCATCCGCAGCGGATTTTTCAATCGGAACGTCCACCGCGATGGCGGCGTCGCCAAAGCCGGTGGAGCCGATGGGTTCGGGGGTGGGAGAGGGCGCCGGGGTGGGATGGGCCGTCAGGTAGGAAGAACGCAGGTAGCGCTTGAATTCAGCCACGCCGTTGTCGGTCTTCTGGTTGACTACGCCGGTGGGAACGCCGGAGGTGAAGCCCCACATGTCGAGGGTCTTTTCCACGCGATAGGATACGCTCTCCGGGTCGGTGGAATTCTCAGCGGTGATCAGCTCTGCACCGGAGAAGAGCAGCTCCTGAAGCTCTGCGCTTGCCTCGCCGGTTTCCTCCATGTTGTTGCTGCGCTGCAGCTCCTTGATGGCCTTTTCGGTGTTCTGGCCGAATATGCCGTCGGCGGAATCGCGCAGGTAACCCATTTCAACCAGCTTGTTTTGCAGGGTGACGATGGCTACGGAATCATCGCCGTCACGGTCGCCGCGAACCAGCTTGCGATAGGTCACGTTACCATCCGATTCGTCCGCATAAGCTTCCTCTTCGATGGCGGTATCGTTTGCAGTTTCAGCCAGTACGGCGGGGATTTCTGCACAAAGCAGGCTCAGGATCATCAGTATGCTCAACAGTCGACGCAGCACTTTGTTTACACCTCTTCTGATATGATGGGAACGGATATTATTCGGGAACGGATGCGCTGTGCACCACGGAGGAGCCAACCTGTACGGGGGCGTCTTCCACGATCCAGTAACTGCAGGCCGTGAGCAGCATGGAAAGCAGGCACAGCAGCAGCGCCAGCTTCATCTTCATACGCACAAACCTCCAGCATAAACTTCCATATACAGTCAGCATTTATTGTAATATATGGCTGGCTTTTCTTCTATTCCAATCGTGTTAAAAGCAAAGGACAAAAGCGTGCCGAAAGGTTCAGAAGGAAGCTTTCGGAATTCTTACAGGCACAAAAAGACCGCCGGCGCATTTGCACCGGCGGGATATGGGTTAACGAATTATGCGTAGGGATTCTCGGTCTTGTAGAGCATGCCCTTGGGCTGGTTGAACTTCACGTTCTCTACGCCCAGCATCTTCAGAACTGCCCAGATGGCCTTGCCCTGCTTGCCGAAGGCAACAGCACCGTGGTGCGGATAGCCGTCAGCAATGAGAGCATGACGATAGAAGCGGTTCATCTCGGGGATGGCGAATACGCCGATGCCGCCGAAGGACTGGGTTGCTACGGGCAGAACTTCGCCTTCAGCAACATAGCCCTGGAGCTCGGAGTTGGCGTTGGCCTGCAGGCGGTAGAAGGTGATGTCGCCGGGGATGATGTCGCCTTCCAGGGTGCCGCGGGTGATGTCCGGCTCGCCTTCGGGCTCGAGGCCGCGCTTCATGATCAGCTGATACTTCATGGTGCCCTTGGTCAGTCTGCACATGGGAGTGTTGCCGCAGTGGAAGCCCATGAAGGTTTCGTTGTGGCGATAGTTGTACTTGCCGGCGATCTCGGCTTCGTACATCTCGGCGGGAACGGAGTTGTTGATGTCCAGCAGGGTTACGGGTTCGCCGGTCACGCAGGTGCCGATGTACTCGGAAACAGCGCCGTAGATGTCAACTTCGCAAGCAGTGCAGATGCCCTGAGCGGTCAGACGGCTGTTTACATAGCAGGGAACGAAGCCGAACTCGGTCTGGAATGCGGGCCAGCACTTGTTGGCCATGACCACGTATTCGCGGCGGCCCTTGTTTGCCTCGATCCAGTCGAGCAGGGTCAGTTCATACTGAGCAAGTCTCGGCAGGATGCCGGGCATCTTGTTGCCTTCGCCCAGTTCTGCTTCCATTTCAGCGATCTTGGCGGGGATGCGGGGATCGTTTGCATGCTCCTTGTAGGCCTTGAGCAGGTCAAGCTCGGAGTTTTCCTGAACGTCGATGCCCAGCTTGAACAGCGGAGCGATGGGGGCGTTGCAGGCCAGGAAGTCGAAGGGACGGGGGCCGAAGGTGATGACCTTCAGCTTCTTCAGAGCCATCAGGGTGCGGGCGATGGGAGTGAACTCCTCGATCATGTCGGCGCACTCTTCGGCGGTGCCTACGGGATACTCGGGGATATAGGCATTGATCTGCTTGAGCTGTAGGTTGTAGGAAGCGTTCAGCATGCCGCAGTATGCGTCGCCGCGATCGCTGGACAGAACGGCGATGTTCTCTTCAGCAGCAGCAATGTACATGCAGGGAACGTCCATCATCTTGGCGATGTCGGTTTCGGGGCCTTCCGGACCAAAGTTGCCCAGGAAAACGGTCAGGGCGTTTACGCCGGCTGCCTTCAGATCTTCATAAGCTGCCATGACGTCCTTGTCGATGCCGCCTTCGATGATAACGGGGCACTCATAGATGTCGTAGCCACGGTTCTTCAGAACCTCAACGATGGCCTTGCGGCGCTTTTCAGACAGGG
>JAGBAU010000251.1 GCA_017938785.1 Clostridia bacterium | reverse complement strand
CCTCCTGACGGCGCTCATAGCAGAAGTCGATGTCAAGGTCGGGCATGGACATGCGCTCGGGATTCAGGAAGCGCTCAAAGAGCAGATTGTATTTGAGGGGATCAAGCAGGGTGATCGACAGCGTGTAGGCCACAATGCTGCCTGCGCCGCTGCCGCGGCCGGGGCCCACCATGATGCCGTTGCGCTTGGCGTAGTTGATGAAATCCCACACGATGAGGAAGTAATCCACATAGCCCATGCGGTGGATCATGTCCAGCTCGTAGGCAAGGCGGGTGCGCGGCTCGCTCTGAGGATCATCCGCCTGATCGGGGTAGTTCTTTTTCAGGCCGTCCATGCAGAGCCGCGTGAGCATTTCCAGCGCGGTTTCGCCCGTTTCAATGGGGTAATGCGGCAGATGCAGCTTGCCAAAATCGAAGCTGACATGGCACATCTCCGCAATGGTCTGCGCCATGTCCACCGCCTCGAGGCAGTCGCGGAAGAGCTCGCGCATTTCGCTTTCGCTCTTCACGTAGAGCTGGTCTGATTCCATGCGCATGCGGGTTTCGTCCTGCAGGGTCTTGCCCGTCTGGATGCACATGAGCACCTCCTGCGCGGGCGCATCCTCGCGGTAGAGGTAGTGGCAGTCGTTGGTGGCCACCAGCGGAATGCCGGTATCGCGGCTGAGCTGCTTGAGGCGCGGCAGCACCATGCGCTCCTCCTGCAGGCCGTGATCCATGATCTCGATGAAATAGCGGCCCTTGCCGAACATCTCCTGCATTTCCAGCGCGTACTTCTTCGCCTCTTCCATCTGGCCGGAGAGAAGCATCTTGGGCAGGTCGCCGCTCAGGCACGCCGACAGGCAGATGAGGCCCTCGTGGTTTTCACTAAGCAGCTGGTAGTCGATGCGCAGGCGGTAGTAGAAGCCCTCGGTGAAGCCGGCCGACACCAGCTTGATGAGGTTGTGGTAGCCGGTGTTGTTTTCGCAAAGCAGGATGAGGTGACTGTATTCGCGTGCCGCGCCGTGCTTTTCAAACCGGTCCTGGCAGATGTACACCTCGCAGCCGATGACGGGCGTGATGCCCGCATCCTGACAGGCGTTGTAAAAATCAATCGCGCCGTACATCACGCCGTGGTCGGTGAGGGCGGCGTGGGTCTGTCCCAGCTCCTTGAGGCGCTTGACAAGCGGCTTGATGCGGTTGGCGCCGTCGAGCAGGCTGTATTCGCTGTGCAGGTGAAGATGAGCAAACGGCATGCGGGCGCCTCCTTTCTCAATCAGTCAAAAAAACGGTCAGCCCAAAATGCTGCCACTATAGGTTTCGACAAGCAATCCCCTGCTCCCTTCTGCACGCAAAAAACCGCCCTCCGTGCCAGGCACGAAGGGCGGGAGAAGAGGCAAAAGCCTCTGTCCGTTTTGATTAGGCCCAGGGATTCTCGGTGGGGTAGGGCAGGTTGGCGGGCTGGTTGTAAGCGATGTCCTTCACGCCCAGGAACTTGAAGGTTTCGAACAACAGCTTGCCGACATGGCCGAAGGCCACAGCGCCGTGATGGGGGTAGCCCTTCTGAACCAGCACGTGACGGTAGAAGCGGCCCATTTCCTTGATGGCGAAGATGCCGATGCCGCCGAAGGACTGGGTAGCCACGGGCAGAACTTCGCCCTGAGCGATGTAGGAGCGCAGGTCGCCGTTGGCGTCGCACTGGAGGCGATAGAAGGTGACGTCGCCGGCAGCGATGTCGCCCTCGAGGGTGCCGCGGGTGAAGTCAGGCTCAGAACCGGCGGGCTCGAGCAGGCGGTGCTGGATCAGCTGATACTTGACGGCACGGCTGGAGCACAGCTTGCACTCGGGGGTGTTGCCGCAGTGGAAGCCCATGAAGGTATCGGTGAGCTTGTAATCGAACTTGCCGGCGATGTCCGCATCGTAGATGTAGGCAGGCACGGAGTTGTTGATGTCAAGCAGGGTCACAGCGTCAGCGGATACGCAAGCGCCGATGTACTCGGAGAGAGCGCCGTAGATGTCAACCTCGCAGGCAACCGGGATGCCGCGGGAGGCCAGACGGGAGTTGACGTAGCAGGGCTCAAAGCCGAACTGCTCCGGGAAAGCGGGCCAGCACTTGTTGGCGAAGGCCACGTACTTGCGGGAGCCCTTGTGGTTTTCGGCCCAGTCCAGCAGGGTCAGTTCGAACTGAGCCATGCGAACGTTGAGGTCCTCGTAATAGGCGCCTTCGCCCATTTCCTTGACCATGTCAGCGCACACTTCGGGGATGCGGGGATCGTTCTCGTGAGCCTTGAAGGACACGTAGAGATCCAGCTCGCTGTTCTCTTCGATTTCGACGCCGATTTCGTACAGGCCCTTGATGGGAGCGTTGCAGGCGAAGAAGTCCTGAGGACGGGGGCCGAAGGTGATGATCTTGAGGTTCTTCACGCCGATGATGGCGCGGGCGATGGGCAGGAAGTCAGCGATCTTCTGAGCCAGCTCTTCAGCGGTGCCCACGGGATACTCGGGGATGTAGCCCTTGAGGTGGCGCATGCCGAGGTTGTAGGAGCAGTTGAGCATGCCGCAGTAGGCGTCGCCGCGGCCGTTGATCATGTCGCCGTCGCCCTCAGCGGCAGCCACGAACATGCAGGGGCCGTCGAAGTTCTTGGCGATCAGGGTTTCGGGGGTCTCGGGGCCGAAGTTGCCCAGGAACACGACCAGCGCGTTGCAGCCGGCTTCCTTCACGTCGGCAACGGCCTTGAGCATGTCCAGCTCGTTTTCAACGGTCACGGGGCACTCATAGAGGTCGCCCTTGTAGGCCTTGACGATGTTGGCGCGGCGCATTTCGGACAGAGCGATGGGGAAGCAGTCGCGGCTGACGGCAACGATGCCCAGCTTTACGTCAGGGATGTTCTGGAACATAGGGGGATACACTCCTTTATATCAATTTTTTTGATTACAGATCAGCGGCGATGTCGATGTTCACGCCGGTAAGGCCGACAAACGCGCCCTCTTTGGCTTCGCTGCTTTCGGGATGGGCGATGAGCCACTTGTTGCGGGCCCAGAGCTGCTTGTCCATCACGTTGGCGCCGCCCTCGGGACGGTAGTCGGTGTTGGTGTTCAGCGGCAGCGCAACCAGCACGCGGAAGCCCTTGGAGGCATCGGCATGGCAGGGCGCATAGTGCAGGGTGGTGGCATAGCATTCAACCATCACGCCGGCGGGCACGCGGAAGGCCTTGACCTTTTCGGTGTCCAGCTTGCCTTCTTCGTCGATTTCGTCCTGCTTGGCAATCAGCAGGATGAAGTCCTCGGTACCGAGGTTGAACTCGCTGTCGCGGTGATACTCCAGACAGTTGAGGGTCGTGTTGTGGCCGTTGCAGTAGCCCAGCTGGAAGGGCATGCCGCCAAACAGCGCTTCGCCGATGGCTTCTGCATCCCTGGCAGCGTGCAGGCAGTCAACCTTGGGCACGTACGCCACGTTTTCGGGGCAGGGACAGGTGCGGAGCGCTTCCAGAATGCCTTCCACGGGATAGCCTTCCACGATGCGGCCGTACGGCTTGAAGGCGGCGTCGGTTACGGGATAAATCTTCATGGGAATCGTCTCCTTTTGTTTTGGTTTTGCCTCCGGCGGCCAAGGGCGCTGCCCTTGGATCCCGCCAAAGGGCTTTGCCCTTTGGAATCCCCTATCTGCGGCCGTTTCATGGCCGCAGATAAGAGAGATGAATCAAAGCTTGGCGAGTTCTGCGTAGCAGTTCTTCAGAGCGGGATAGAGAGTCAGGAAGAAGTTGTAGAACTTCTCGTAGACTTCCTCGTTCTCGGCGATGGGCTCCAGAGGCTCCTTCTCCTCCACCAGTTCGGCGCAGGCGGTGGGAACGTCCGGATAGACGCCCGCGGCCACGCCGCCGAGGATCGCAGCGCCAAGCGCCGGGCCTTCGGACACGGTCACGGTCTTAACAGGCATGTGGTACACGTCAGCCATCATCTGACGCCAGAAGGGGCTCTTCGCACCGCCGCCGCATGCAAGCATGGCTTCGGGCTTCACGCCGAGGGTCTTCATGGTGTCCACGTTCTGACGAAGCGCGTAGATGATGCCCTCCATCACAGCGCGCAAGAGGTCGCGGCGGGTGTGCATGGCGGTAAGCCCGATGAACGCGCCGCGCGCGTCGTTGTCCATCAGCGGGCTGCGCTCGCCCATGAGATAGGGCAGGTAAAGGAGGCGGTTGGCGCCGATGGGGCTCTTTTCAGCCTGCTGGTTGGTGAGCACATAGGGATCGGTGTCCATTTCTTTGGCCGTCTGGATTTCCGCCTGACAGAAGTTGTCGCGGAACCACTTCAGGCCAAGACCGCTGGCCAGCACACAGGCAAAGTTGACATATTCGCCGGGAATGCAGGAGCAGAAGGCATGCACGCGGCCTTCGGGCTCGATCTGCACTTCGGGAGAGTGGGCGTAGACCACGCCGGAGGTGCCGATGGTGGTGAATGCCTTGCCGGGCACGACCACGCCGGTGCCCACCGCAGCGCACATATTGTCGCCGCCGCCGCCGGCCACGATGGTACCGGGCTTGAGGCCGGTGAGCTTGGAGGCTTCCTCGGTGATTACGCCGCCCACGTCGGTGGATTCGATAAGCTCAGGCAGCAGCGCGGGATCGATATCCAGCTTTTCGAGGATTTCCTCGGACCAGCAGCGCGCCTTCACATCCAGCAGATTGGTGCCGGAGGCGTCTGAAATCTCCTGCTTGATCAGACCGGTGAGCTTGTAGCGCACGTAGTCCTTGGGCAGCAGGATGTGCTTGACCTTTTCCCAGATTTCGGGCTCATGGTTGCGCACCCACAGCACCTTGCAGGCGGTGAAGCCGGTGAGGGCGGGGTTGGCGGCGATCTGGATCAGGCGTTCACGGCCGACCTTTTCATGGATCTCGTCGCATTCGGCCTGCGTGCGGCCGTCGCACCAGATGATGGACTTGCGCAGCACCTTGCCGTTTTCGTCCAGAAGCACCAGACCGTGCATCTGACCGGAAATGCCCAGGCCCTTGACGTCGTCGGGATTCACGCCGGCCTTGCCGAGAACGGACTTGATGGTGGTCTTCGCAGCCTCCCACCAGTCGTCGGCATTCTGTTCGGCCCAGCCGTTGAAGGGCTGGTACAGGGGGTACTCAACGGTTTCGGAAGCGATGGCATGGCCGTTCACGTCGAACAGCACGGTTTTGGTACCGGAGGTACCGAGGTCAACGCCAAGTAAATATTCCATAAGCTTTGTCCTCCTTTATTCGACGCGGATGGCGGCATGGCCGGTGAGCTTCTCGGTGCGGCTGTCGGGCTGACCCATGCCGACGTAGAACACGGGCTTGCCTTCCATGACGGCTTCGCCTTCGTTGTTGATAACGTTCAGGCGGCACTCGGGCACGGCGATTTCCACCGTAACGGTTTCACCGGCGGGAACGGTCACGCGCTTGAAGCCGCACAGGCGCGGATTGACGGGCGCATTTTCGCTTCCTTCGTTCTGGCAGTAGACCTGCGCAACGTCCTGCGTGCAGGCCTTGCCGGCGTTTTCGATTTCAGCCTTCACCGTCCAGCCGTCGGCGGTCTTTTCCACGGAGGCGGACTTGACGTACACGTCGCCGTAGGTCAGGCCGAAGCCGAAGGGATACACGGGCTCTTCCTTGAAGAAGCGGTAGGTGCGGCCCTGCATGCTGTAGTCAGTGAACGCGGGCATGATGTCCAGCTGTTCGTTGTGATAGAAAGTGAGCGGCAGCTTGCCGGAGGGGCTGGCTTTGCCCACGAGCAGCTCGGCCACGGCCTTGCCGCCGCGAGCGCCGGGATACCAGCCCAGAAGCACGGCGTTGGCCTTGTCAGCGGCCTCGCCCAGATCGATGGCGCTGCCGGCCATGAGGCAGATCACAGTCGGCTTGCCCACTGCGAGCACAGCGTCCATGAGCTTGCGCTGGGTTTCGGGCAGGAGCAGATCCTTCTTGTCGCCGGAGGCGTCGGAATTGCCGGTGTCGCCCTGTTCGCCCTCGAGGGTCTCGTCCAGGCCCACGACCAGCACGACCACGTCGCTGTTTTCAGCCACGATCACGGCTTCAGAGATGCGGTCGCCGTCCATGCCAAGGCCTTCGACCTTGCTGCGGAACAGGTGGCTGCCTTCAGAGGCCAGCACGCGCACGCCGTCGCCCATCTCGTCCTGAATGCCTTCCAGAATGGTGATGTAGCGGCTGGAGGTGCCGTGGTAATTGCCCATGAGCGCCACGCGGCTGTTGGCGTTGGGGCCGACGACGCCGATGGTCTTGATTTCGTCCTTGTGAAGGGGCAGCAGGCCGTCGTTTTTGAGCAGCACGCAGCTCTTGAGGGCGGCTTCGTGCGCCTTTTTGAGGTGCTCGGCGCATTCGACCTTGGCAAAGGGAATTTCATCGAACTCGGAGCCTTCCATGATGCCCAGCATGTAGCGCGTGGTGAACAGGCGCTCGGCGGCCAGACGGATCTGCTCTTCGGTGACCATGCCCTTTTCATAGGCCTTCAGCAGGTACTGATACGTAACGCCGCAGTTGACGTCGCAGCCGTTTTCAATGGCCAGCGCGGCGGATTCTTCGGGCGTATCGGTGATTTTGTGGAACATGTGGAAGTCGGCGATGGCCCAGCAGTCGCTGACGTAGTGGCCTTCAAAGCCCCACTTGCCGCGAAGGATGTCCTTCATCAGGGTCTTGGAGCCGCAGCAGACTTCGCCGTTGGTGCGGTTGTACGCGCCCATCACGGCCTCGACCTTGGCTTCCTTCACCAGGCGCTCGAAGGCGGGCAGATAGGTTTCGTTCATGTCCTTGGGGCCGGCCTCGGCGTTGAACTCGTGGCGCAGGCTCTCGGGGCCGGAATGAACGGCAAAATGCTTGGCGCAGGCGGCGGCCTTCATGGTTTCGCCATTGCCCTGCAGACCGCGCACATAGGCGCAGCCCATCTCGGCGGTCAGGAAGGGATCCTCGCCGTAGGTTTCATGGCCGCGGCCCCAGCGGGGATCGCGGAAGATGTTGATGTTGGGG
>JAGBAU010000250.1 GCA_017938785.1 Clostridia bacterium | reverse complement strand
GTTCTCCGGCTTCCTGATTGCCCACATGAATGTACCCGCATTCATTGCCACCCTGGGTACCATGTACATCTGCCGCGGCGCTGCCATGCTGCGCAACGGTGGCGCAACCTTCCCGAACCTCTTCGGCGATGCAGCCAAGGGTAACCTGGGCTTTGATCTGATCGGTTCCGGCACCATTCCGGGCATCGATGTACCTTATTCCATCGTGATTTTCCTGGTGATGGCCGCCATCGCAGCCTTCATCATGAAGAAGACTCCGCTGGGCAACCAGATCTACGCCGTTGGCGGCAATGAGCGCGCAGCCACCCTGTCCGGCATCAAGATCAAAAAGGTCAAGATGTTCGTATATGTGTTCTCTGCATTCTGCGCAGCCCTGTCCGGTATCATCATGACCAGCCAGCTGCGTGCAGCCCATCCGGCTACCGGTGAATCCTGGGAAATGAACGCCATTGCCTCCGTTGTTCTGGGCGGTACCTCCATGTCCGGCGGCCTGGGCAGCATCGGCGGCACCATCGTCGGTATCCTGGTGATCAACGTACTCAACGACGGCATGATTATGATGGGCGTATCCTCCTTCTGGCAGATGGTTATCAAGGGCATCGTAATTATCGTTGCCGTCGTCATCGACCTGGTGCAGAAGGATCTGCAGAAGAAGGCGGCCCTGGCTGCCCGTTCCAAGTAATCCCATTGGGAGGAACAATACTATGGATGCTATCAAACTTCAACAAATTGCAAATGAGCGCCGCGCGGATGCAGTGACCATGATCACCCGCGCCAAGGCCGGCCATACCGGCGGCGCAATGAGCTGCCTGGATGTGCTCACCTGCCTGTTCTATCATGTGATGAACGATGCCGACCACTTCCTGCTCAGCAAGGGCCACTCCACCGAGGGCTATTGGGCCATCCTGGCCGACAAGGGCTATTTTCCGAAGGAAGACCTGCGCACCTTCTCCTGCGCAGGCAGTCCTCTGATCGGTCACCCCAACAACAAGGTAAACGGCGTTGAAATGTCCACCGGCGCATTGGGCCACGGCCTGCCCATCGGCGTAGGCATGGCCATCGGCGAGCGCCGCCAGGGCAAGGATGGCCGCGTGTTTGTGGTCATGGGCGACGGCGAACAGGCGGAAGGCTCCGTTTGGGAAGCCGCCATGGCCGGCGCAAACTACAAGCTGGACAACCTCTTTGCCATCATCGACAGAAACGGCCTGCAGATCAGCGGCTCCACCGAGGACGTCATGGCCCTGGAGGATTTCGCAGCCAAGTGGTCTGCCTTCGGCTGGGATGTGACCGAGGTAGACGGCAACAATATGGAGCAGCTGTGTTCTTACTTTGATAACGTGCAGAACAACGGCAAGCCCCATTGCCTGATCATGCACACTGTCAAGGGCAAGGGTCTGCCCTTTGCAGAGAACAAGGCCGAGTGGCACCACCATGTGCCCACTGAGGAACAAATGCTCGAGGCCTACGAGGCGCTGGGCGTAAAGGGGGTTGACTGGGCATGAAAGCTGCACGCAAAGCATTTACTGAAACCCTGCTGGAACTGGCAAAGCAGGATAAGCGCATCTTCGCCCTGGCCACCGACAGCCGCGGCAGCGTAACCCTGAACGATTTTGTGAAGGAACTGCCTCAGCAGTATGTGGAATGCGGCATTGCCGAACAGGACGCCGTGGGCATTGCTGCGGGCCTTGCCTGTACGGGCCTGAGTCCCTTTGTCTGCGGCCCCGCCAGCTTCTAGTCCACCCGCTCCGCTGAACAGGTGAAGGTGGATGTAGCATACTCCCACACCAACGTGAAGATCATCGGCGTTTCCGGCGGCGTGAGCTACGGCGCATTGGGCGGCACCCACCATGCGGTGCAGGATGTGGCTTTCATGCGCGCGGTCCCGGGGCTGCAGGTGATCATACCTGCGGACGCCAACCAGGCCGTCGCTATGACCAAGGCGCTGGCCAAATCCACTGAACCCGCATACGTCCGCATGGGCCGCGGCGCGGTGGAGGATATCTATCCCGAGGACGCACCCTATGAGATCGGAAAAGCGAATGTGCTCAAGGATGGCAAGGACGCAGCCATCATCGCCTGCGGCGAAATGGTGTATCCGTCCCTGAAGGCAGCGGAAAAGCTGGCCGAAAAGGGTATCCATGTGCGCGTGATCGACATGCATACCATCAAGCCCCTGGATGTGGAGGCCGTGCTCGCAGTGGCCGAAACCGGTGCGATCGTCACCGTTGAGGA
Source organism: Clostridia bacterium (assembly GCA_017938785.1). The sequence goes on along the minus strand of JAGBAU010000250.1, from coordinate 25,343 downwards.
GCACAGCGTGTGCGGCGGTCTGGGCGCAGCGGTTGCAGAGGTCATCTGCCAGCAGAAGCCCGTGAAGATGAAGATCCTGGGCCTGCCGGATGAATACCTCTACAGCGGCACCAACAAGGAAGTGTTTGAACATTACGGCCTGACCCCGGACGGCATTGCCGCCAAGGTGGAGGAACTGCTCAAATGAAGTACATAGTCGCCATCGACCAGAGCACCTCCGCCAGCAAGGCCTTCCTGGTGGATGAAAGCGGTGCGATCGTTCGCCGCGCATCCCTGCCCCATAAGCAGTATTATCCTGCGCCGGGGCGTGTGGAGCACGATGCTGCGGAGATCTGGCGGAATGTGGAAACCATCATTGCCGAGGTCTCTGCGGGCATGCGCAGCGAGGATATCGCCTGCATCGCCATCTCCAATCAGCGTGAAACCACCGTTGTGTGGGATGCGGCAACTGGCGAACCCGTATGCCCGGCCATCGTATGGCAGGATGTGCGCGGAGAAGCTGCGTGCCGTGAACTGGCGGAGCATGCCGAGCATATTCACAAAGTCACCGGTCTCACGCTTTCGCCGTATTTTCCGGCAGGCAAGCTGCGCGCGCTCTTCCAGGAGAATCCGGAAATCCTGCGCCGCGCCGAAAAGGGCGAATTGAAGCTGGGCACCATCGACAGTTACCTGGTTTACCGCATGACAGGAAACCACCTGACCGATACCACCAATGCCAGCCGTACCCAGCTGATGGATCTGGAAAAGCTTGCCTGGGATGATGGCTTATTGAAACTCTTCGGCATCCCCAAGTGCATGATGCCCGAAAGCATCCTCCATGCGGATGATATTTTCGGCAGCTACAAGGGCATGACCGTCACCGGCGTGCTGGGCGACAGCCATGCTGCGCTCTACGGCCAGGGTTGCCACAAGCCGGGCATGGCCAAGGCAACCTACGGCACAGGTTCTTCCGTGATGATGAACGTGGGCGATGCGCCCGTCATCTCCCGGGAAGGCTTGTCTGCATCGGTCGCATTCTCTGCGGAGGGAAAGACCAGCTATGCGCTGGAGGGCAATGTTACCTGTTCCGGCGATACCCTCGTGTGGCTGTGTGATACCCTGGGCATGTTTGAAAGCCCCAATCAGATCGAGGAACTGGCTGCTGCGGTTGAAAATGCGCAGGGTGTGAATCTGATTCCCGCCTTCGCAGGTCTGGGCGCACCCTACTTCGATTCCGACGCCCGCGCCATCCTGTGCGGCATGAGCCGGGGCACCACCAAGGCGCATATTGCCTATGCAGCTCTGGCTTCCATCGCCCAGCAGGATGCGGATATCCTGGAAATCATGCAGAAGGAGAGCGGACACGCAGCCGGTCAGCTCTTTGCTGACGGCGGCGCAACCCGAAACGCCATCCTGATGCAGATGCAGGCGGATTATGCCGACTGCACCATCAAATGCGCACCCGCCAGCGAGCTTTCCGCACTGGGCGCTGCCTACATTGGCGGCGTAAAAACCGGCGTTTTCAAGGATTTTGAAAGCATTCCGGCGCGCAGTGCGCAGGGCAAAACCTATGAAGCGAAACTGACTGAATCCGAAAGAAACGAAATACGAGACGCGTGGAAGGCGGATGTGCGCCGCACGCTCACCCAAGAGTAAGGAGGGAGAAGACTATGGCAACCTTTGGTGTGATCATTTCCAACCGTTCCTTTTTCCCGGACCATCTGGTGCTCACTGCACGCGAAAAGCTGCTCAAGAGCCTGGATGCATGGGGACACAAGTATATCATCCTCTCCACCGAGGACACCTACATGGGTGAAACCATGACCTACGATGAGGCAAAGAAGTGCGCAGAGCTGTTCAAGGCCCATGCCGATGAGATCGACGGCATCATCGTGTGCCTGCCCAACTTCGGCGAGGAAACCGGCATTGCAGATGCCATCAAGTGGAGCAAGCTGGATTGTCCCATCCTGATCCAGGCCTGTGATGATGATTTTGATAAGCTGCAGCTGGAAAACCGCCGCGACGCCTTCTGCGGCAAGCTTTCCCTGTGCAATAACCTGTGGCAGTACGGCATCAAGTACAGCCTCACTTCCCGACATACCTGCCCGGTGGACGGCGAGGAATTCCACGCGGATGTGGATCGCTTCGCCAAGATCTGCGCTGTGGTCAAGTCCATGAAGACTGCCCGCATCGGTCAAATTGGCGCCCGCGTCATGCCCTTCCGCACCGTGCGCTATTCTGAAAAGCTTTTGCAGAACGCCGGCATCACCGTCGAGACCGAGGACTTCAGCGAGATTATGGCCGATATCGAAGAGATTACCGATGAAGCTCTGATCGCCGAAAAGGTGGCTGAAATCAAGGCCTACGGCAACATTGCTGACGGCATTGAGGAATACAAGGTGGTCAAGCAGGCCAAGCTCTGCATCGCCATCGAGAACTGGATGCGCGATCATCACTGCGACGCCAGCGCCATCCAGTGCTGGGACAGCCCCGAAGCCAACTACGGCTGCGCCATGTGCCTGGTCATGTCCATGATGGGCCAGAAGGGTATGCCCTCTGCCTGCGAAACCGACATCATGGGCGCAGTCAGCATGCTGGCCTTGCTGAAGGCTTCCGGTATCCCTCCGATCTATCAGGACTGGAACAACAACTACAAGAATGAACCCAACAAGTGCATCAACGTGCACTGTTCCAACTACCCCGCCTGCGCATTCAGCCAGAAGCCGGAAATCGCCAACCTGGATATTCTCGCCACCACCCTGGGCACGGACGTCTCCTTCGGCGCGCTCAAGGGCCGCGTGCGTCCATCTGAGATGACCTTCCTGAAGGTCTCCACCGATGACCGCAACGGTAAGATTCGCTGCTACCTGGGCGAAGGTAAGTTCACCGATGATGATCTGCCCACCTTCGGCGGCGTCGCCGTATGCGAGGTTCCGGAGATGAACAAGCTGATGCACCACCTGACCCGCAACGGCTATGAACACCACGTTGCGCTGGTCCAGTCTGCCTGTGCAGATATCCTGGAGGAAGCCCTGGGCAACTACCTGGGCTGGGATGTCTATCGTCACAGCTGATTCAAATATACAATGCGGAAGTGATTGACTCGCTTCCGCATCATTTAATGGAGGAAAAACTATGTCTCTCAAGGGAAAAACCATCGTTGTAACCGGCGCGTCCAAGGGCCTGGGTCTGGGCATTGTAAGGCGCCTCTGCGAAGAGGGTGCGGATATCATCGCTCACTATAATTCCGGCGATATTTCTGTTGCTGAAAACCTTGCAAAGGAAGCCGGCGTAGCCTTCCAGGCCTTCCAGGCGGATCTCTCCAGGGAGGAGGAAGTCCTTCGCCTGGCCGATCAGATCTGTTCCTGCGGCGAAATCTATGGTCTTGTGAACAATGCGGGCGTATGCCTGTTCGAAGATTTCTTTGACGTTTCTCCCGAATCCTATGATTTCACCTTCAATGTTAATGTGAAGGCTGTTTTCCTGCTCACCCAGAAGATCGCCCGGAAGATGGTGAAGGATGGCGTGCAGGGACGCATCGTGAACTTCTCGTCCATCACCAGCCTGTCCGGCTCCGCCACCCAGGTACATTATGGTGCAGCAAAGTGCGCCATCAACGGTTTCACACATATGGCCGCCGAGGCACTGGGACAGTACGGCATCACGGTAAATGCCATCATGCCCGGTCCCATTCCCACCAAGCACAACAGCCATTTCCTTAAGAACGAAGATACCAAGGCGGAGCTCTGCGGCCGCATCATCATGAAGCATTACGGCGATCCGGAAAACATTGCCGATGCGGTGATGTACTTCCTGGGCGAGCGCGCCGCATGGACCACGGGCGTTACCCTGCCCGTTGACGGAGGCTATCTGGCCAAGTAAGAAAGGAGAATCACCATGCTGAAAGGTATTTCCCCGTTGCTGAATCCCGAGCTTCTGAAAATCCTGGCGGCCATGGGTCATGGCGATGATATCGTCATCGGCGATGGCAATTTCCCAGCGGACTCCATGGGCAAAAGATGCGTGCGCTGCGATGGTCATTCCGTACCCGAATTACTGGACGCCATCCTGCAGCTCTTTCCGCTGGATGATTTCGTCGCCGAGCCCGTCACTCTGATGGAAGTGGTTCCTGGAAGCATTCCCTGGGATGAACCACCTATCTGGAGCGAATTCCGGGATGTCATTGAAAAGCACGAACCCGGCACAAAGATTGGCTTCTGCGAGCGCTTTGAATTCTACGAGCGCAGCAAGAAGGCATATGCCACCATCCAAACCGGCGAAAAAGCGCTTTACGCCTGCATCATCCTGAAAAAGGGCGTTATCCGCAGTTGAAAACCCACCCCACTGATTTTCAGTGGGGATTCTTTTGTCTACATGGATGATTGTGACAATAATGTTACAAATTAGACCTAATTTTGAAAAAACAATATAGTAGAATGAGAATGGTATAGTGTCCATTCTTTAGCTTTTTGTGTTTATGGAGGATCATTCATGATAAATATCCTTAAAAAACTATTGGCCGCATGGCTGGTCTGCGTTTTGCTGGCAGGTATGGTTCCGTCCCTGGGCCTTGCAGAGGGAACACCTGATGTGGTGTCCGAGGAACCTGCACCTGCGCCCAAGCCGGACCCTACGCCGGAGCCCAAGCCGGACCCTACGCCGGAGCCCAAACCGGACCCTACGCCGGAGCCCAAACCGGAGCCGACGCCGGAGCCCAAGCCCGAGCCCACACCCGTGCCTGAACCGGACCCGACGGACGGTGTTCTTCCTCCGGAAACAGGGGATGATGGTGGGGCGCCCGAAGCATCGGATTCGCCTTCCGGTGAACCTGAAAAGGCTGAGGACTGTGATGATGCATCGTCTCCCGAAGAGACGAAGGTTCCTGCGGACCCCACGCCCGGACCTGATGCAGGTGCATCCTCTGATGCCGCTTCCCCCGAGGCGACGATTGTGCCGGATGGCACCCAGCTTGTTGATCCGCAGCCCACGGAAAAGCCGGAGCTTTTCATTGTAGAATTTGATACCAGCGCGCTTCCGGTGGGCAAAAATGTGCCCTATGGCACGCCTGAGGGAGAACTGGGTTTTCCGGCGGTTTTGAAGGCTGTCTGGAGCGATGGAAGCATCAGCGATGTGAACGTATCCTGGCGGTGCATAGACGATGATAATGGCGGAACTGCTTATATTCCCGAGCATGAAAATCCGGCTGCCGTCTATACCTTCCAGGCGGTGCTTGAAGGCGAAGAGATTTGCAATGCCGAAATGCCGGTCATCTACGTGGCATATGAGGCAGTTGCATCTGTTCTGATGCTTGAACCGCTCGTTTGGACGGATGTATTTCTTGAGGTAGACGAAAAGGAATACGAAACCACCTACAAGTCCATCGCTTTCAATGTGCTAAAGGAATATGAGCTTGCCCTGTCCCTCACGGAGGATGAAAGCGAAGAGCCGGATCTTGAACTGAAATATGAAATTGATCCTGATTCTCCCGAAACGCACAATATAGTTGCGTTCCAGAAGCTTGAAAGCGATACGGAATATACTGTTTGGGCAAGAGAAATCGACACGGAAGACTGGATTGCCTTTGCCCAAACGCCGGTCAAGACGGATCCGGTATATGCGAAGCTGATTTTCCAGGGAGAAGCTGTTGATGCAGGCCGGGGCATTTGCGCAGGCGAAACAGTTTCCGTTGAGACCAATCTGGAAGAGCCTAAGTACAGTTGGTATCGCGCAGACCAGGAAGCGGCTGTATCCGATGGGCCGAGCTATACCCTTTCCCTTGGGGATGTGGGTGCTGCCGTTAAGTGCAGTGTCAGCGAAGATGCTTATTCCGGCGAGTCTGCTGAAGTGCAGGCGCTGCCCTTTGCTCCTGTGGAGTTTAAGCTGGACACCGCGGCGGAATCCTTGACGGTTGTTTTCCCCGAACCTGTGCCGGTTGGAGCAAACGTTGTGCTGGAAAACGCTGCCAATGAGGCGTTTGCAACGGCAGAAGTCACGGAATCGGCCAGTGAATTCGAATTTGAAAACATGCGTGCCCAGGCCGGAAACACGATGAAAGCATACCTTTCGTTCAATGGCGTAAAGGGTGCTGAAAAGGAATTTGCGGTTGCGGCTTTGAACGCTGAACCGGAGCAGCCGGGGCAGGACCAGATCGTATTTGCTGCAAGCTCCCAGCGAAGCATTGATTTCAGCTGCACAGATGCGGCCGGCCTTGAATTCGCCTACGGAGTAACCGAAAGTGAAGATGCGCCGGTAAGGATTTCTGCCAATCCCGAACTTCTTTCCGGCCTGGCCGCGCAGACAAGCTATACGCTGTTCATGCGCAGTGCGGCCTCCGAGACGGGCTTTGCATCCGAATGGGTGGATTCCGGCTTCAGTGCAACCACCGGCCAGCTGGAAGTGGCCATTGCACAGGCCGATGGTGTTTATTTCGACAGCGTGGTTGCGGCTTCCCCGGTGGGAACATATCTCTTTGAAGAAGGATACCCTGTATATCAGTGGTACTTCTCCGATGAGGCGGCATTTGATGAAAATGCTGAATTGCTGGACGGCGTGCAGGGGGCCGAATTGAACCTGCCGGAATGCGGCTTTACGAAGGCGGATATCGGCAAGTACATTTTTGTTACCCTGTCGGATGGCTATGGAAATACATCTGCAGCAGCAACTGCGCAGCTGCGCCGCCATGATGACCCGCTGCTCTCCATCGATGTGGATGAGCGCATTGCGGCGGGTGAAACGGTGAGCGCTGTGTTCAATGGTGATGCCGCAGAACTTGTATGGCAGTGGAAACGCGGTGAAGAAGTGATTCCCGGCGCAAACGTCGCCAGCTATACCGCCACTGCCCAGGATGCATACAACGTTCTTACTGTAAATGCAATTCAGAATGAAGCTGTTGTTGCTTCTGCCTACGTGGCCGTGGATATGTGCGTTCCGGCCGCGGCTGTGGATTACGTAAAGGAGACCATCGCGGTATCTGTGGACTGTGCAATGCCGGACGGTTGGATGCTGCGCGCAATCGATGAAAACGGCGTTTCTGTCGATAAGAATTGGCCCGAGGGAGAATCCAGCGCGAGCTATAAGCTGGCAGACCTGGGTATCGACCCGGACAAGCATGATGCATCTGCACCGGATTACACGGTTTCGCTGGTTCTGATGAATGGAAACGGCAGGGGTGAGGAGCTGCAGCTTACGCTGCCCACCCGCTTGGAGTATTCCGAGATGACCATTGATATGGATGCCGTGACCCGTGCCAGCGCGTCGGAATTGACATTTGCAGTGCCCTCTGAATTCAATATGGCTCTGTCTGCCGATGGCGCGGGAGCCCCTGATTTCAGCCTTGGAAGCGGTCCCAGCTTCAGCCTGAAGGAGGGTACAAAGTATAAGGTCTGGCTGCGGGATGTTGCGGTTCAGGGTGTAAGCTTTGCCAGCAAGTGGATGGACATGCACACTGTGCAGACCGGAACCCGCAGGGAAGTGAGCGTATCCCTGAAGGATACCAGTATTGCCTGGAAGCCGAATATGGAGATTCCCGGAATCACCATCAGTAGCGGCGAAGTGAGCAAGAATGACGTCCATCGCAGCTGGTATGACGCCAATGGAAAGAGCCTGAGCGGCGAACCTGTCAATGCAGGCAAGTACACCATGAAGCTTTCCCTGAAGGGCAATGCGGCGAAATGGTATAAGCTGAAGGAAGATAAGCTTTCCCTCACCATTGAACCCATGGTTATGTCTGCAAAGAATACCCGTGTAACCTGCGAACAGCTCACCTACAACGGCAGGGAACAGCTTCCCCAGAAGATGAAAATCATCGTGGACGGCGTTGAGATTCCGGCCGGTGAATTCAAAACGGAGAAGGTTAGCGGATATGATTGCATCAAAGCCGGTTCCCATATCATCAAGGTGGTTGGAAACGGAAATGTGACCGGAGGCATCAAGATTCTCTATGTCATCTCCGTGGCCAAACCTGCATCCATTTCCTGGCCCACCGCAAGCTATCTGGTGACCGGGCAGAGGCTCTCGGAGAGCAAGCTTACCGGTGGCAGCACCAGCGCGGGCAGCTTTGCATGGGAGCGCGGCAGCATCATCCCCTCTGCGGGCATCAGCAAGCACAACGTGGTGTTTACTCCTGCGGATACCAGCAATTACGATTGGACCGGCGTGACCATGGTCAAGCCCATCGACGTCAAGGTTTATTCCGTTGCCATGCCCGGGGCAGATGGCTCCTCCGCCGGCGCGGGTTCGGACTATAACTACGATTTCTCGGCCTCCAGCGGCTACTGGGAGGGCTATGATTATGACGGCGGCTATGATTTCAGCGGCGGTTATGAGATCGGAGAGGTGGAAAACTCCAGCAATCAGCTGGCGGATACCTATCTGAGCGTTGGTTCCGGGAAATCCGGTACGGATGCACTGGGAATTGTGTATGATGTGGTAGGCCAGCCCATGGATTATGAGCTGTTGTCCATCCAGAATGAGATTGAAGGAGACGAAGGGCTTACCGATCATACCTTCATGGTGATCGCCCAGCCGGATATGGAGGGTGAAATCGTATCCCGCGTTCTGCGTCTCAGCCTCGCACAGGTGGATTATCTCCATATAGATAAGGATTTCAGCAATCTGCTGTTCCGCAATGGAGACGCAGAGCTTTATCTCCGCAAGGAGGAGTTGCTCACCGGAAACGCAGGCAAGCTGGCCGCTTATATGATTGCGACCGGTTCGGATGAAATCGACCTGATGGAGCTGGATTTCGACGCCATGGAAGAGCCTGCATTTACCCGCGATGAACTTTCCGGCCTCTGGGTAGAAGCGCGTATCGATCCCGTGGTCATTGCAGAGGAAGGCGAGGAAGAGGAAAGGGAAGCCTGGGATGTAAGCCTGTGGCTGTGTACAGACTATACGGAAGTGGAAATCTCCACTCTGGTTCCAAGCTTTACCGTATGCCTGAATGTGAATGGCATCTTCGATGAAGGGATGCAGGATTTGTTCCTGGCCCGGAACGGCCTTGCACTGATGGATGAAAACAACGACAAGCTGTTGCTGGAAAGTGAACTGGTGCAGATGCCCGGTGAGCTTCCGGTAAGCCAGCCGGATGAGGCGGATTATTATACGGTTCTCATGCCCATCGATGAAGGCGCAGAGGCCTGGACGGATTATATCCCGGATATGACATTGAATCCCTATCGGAATTACGTTCTGGCAACGCCCTATGCGGGCGCCGGCATGTATATGCTGACCGGGCTTGAAGAGGATTTCTGAGGTCAATGCTTCCTTGTATTCAAAACTAAACCCGTTGGAGCTTAGCTCCAACGGGTTCTTTTATGATGATGGCGACGTCTGTGATCATACCTGTCTTCGTAGTAATCATCCCAATCATAGTCCCGGCGGCGGTACTTATTCCTTCTTCTTCTCATCGGGGGTTTGGTTTTCATCATGTCTATGACGATGATCATAACGCCCAGCGCCATCAACAGATCGCCGATGCTGGCAAGACCGGTGCCCAGGGGGATGGTATCACCCAAAAACCACAGGGGACCGTTCCAGTCCACCAATACATATTCAGGAAGGCTGCCGGTTTGAATGCGCTCTACGAAATGATAGAGCTCAGGATGCTCATAGATGATCGGGGTAACAGGCATCCGGAAGCCGTTTGCTGCGATTACGGCGAAATTTACCAGGGTGGCCGCGCCCAGCATATCCATACCCCGCATGCGGTGGTTGATCCAGATGAAGGCCGTGAGCAGCATATACTCCAGGCAAACAACCTTGCCCAACCATTCAGAGGGCGGTGCGTCCAGCAGTTTGCCGATTACCCCAATGGAGGCCTCCACCAGGAATGCAGCGCAGGGCAGCATAACAAACCGCAGCCGCGCAAACCGAATGTTGCTCAGGCTGCCGCCCACCAGATAGCCGATGGGAAGGGCCGCGATCACAAAATAAACCAGCAGCATTTTATTTCTTCTCCAGGGTTTTGATGAAGGCGTCTACGATCTCAGGATCAAACTGGGTGCCCTTGCATTCCTCCATGATCTGCAATACCTTTTCAAGGGGCATACCTTTGCGGTAGGGGCGGTCGCTGGTCATGGCGTCGTAAGCATCGGCAACACACAGGATGCGGGAAGCCAGGGAAAGCTCGCCGGCGGAGCGCTTGTCGGGATAGCCCTTGCCGTCGTAGCGCTCATGGTGGCTGCGCACCATCTCCAGAACCTCCGGCTCCAGGCCAACTTCTTCCAGAATTCGAACGCCGATCAGCGGATGGTTGCAGATGGCGGCGTATTCGTCCTCATCCAGGCGTCCGGGCTTGTTGAGGATGTTATCGGAAATGCCGATCTTGCCAATATCATGCAGAACTGCTCCCTGGCGAATCAGTTGAATCTGACGCCGCTTGAGCTTCATTTGCTGGGCAATCTGCACGGAATAAGCGGCCACTCGCTCGGAATGACCCTGGGTATACTTGTCTTTTGCTTCTATACTATTGATGAACGCCTTGATCAGGCGGGTTCTTGCGCTTTCAGAATAGAGGTAGAGCTTCCAGGCATAGCGTGCCAGAAGCAGGGGAGCCAACATCAGGATTACAACCCACATGTATCCCTCTGTGGAATAACCGACAGCCATCAACAGGCCCATGGGCATGGCGGCGATCACGTTGGGCGTGAGGCCGAACATCATGTGCACCATGTCTGCGGGAGCGATCATGTTGTTCAGGCAGAACATGGTCATCTGCAAAAGACCGTTGATGACGAAGGTCAGCAGAGAAAAGAGGGCAGTGGGAATCAATACCGTGGGCAGGGAAAGATTACCCGGCATCCATGAATACAGATGCTCTACCAGCATGGCAGGCAGGATGACCGACAGAATGACCGTCGCATTGTTGAACAGAACCTTTTCAATGCCGATGCTGAAGAAGTGACGGTATTTCTTTTTCCCTTCAACGGGATCAAAGGAGAAAAGGGTACTGATGGTATATACAAAGACAGCGGCAGCGCTTCCCTGAGTCAGGTACACTGCCAGAACGCTGATAACGGATAGGTCCAGTGATTCGTTGTTGCGTATGGTGATTGGGAGGGAACGGCACAGGGCACATACCAGAATGGGAATGGCGATCATGTGCAGGGAAATGGTCGTTGTTCCCGTGAAGATCGGAAAGAGATATTCATAACAACTCTTGATGCTCAGAAATAAACCTATTGCAGAGATCAAAGAGATATAAATCTTCGCACGTGTCCTCACAGAGTTCCCCTTTCGCGGCCTTCTTTTTTGCCGCTTGCTGTTGTATTGTAATGCATAAAATAAATGAATTAAGCAGGCCACCGTATTGCTCTAACCAAGATTATCTCCAGGAAATGTAAGCACCTGCAGACAGCACGAAAGATGCCAGTGCCATGAGAGCTGCAACGATGTTAGCCTTCTTCACGAATATAGCCTCCATTTCATAAAGGCTATGTCTTTCGCTAACCAGACATGCGATATTCCGCTTCGCTAAAATAAAAGAATACCGTTTGGTTCGATGGCCTGCTTAAACTTGAATACGATATTGAATTCAGCAGAGCTTGCTGATGCTGCGGTTGAGGGCGTCCAGCGTGCTGCGCACGATGCCGACGGAGGCATTGTCGTGCTGAACGGCTGCGCCGATGAGAATCAGGGGGTCAGAAGAGCTTTGCTCCTGGTATTCAACCACGGTGATCACAACCGTTACGCCCCAGATGTTTACCTGCTTCACTTCCAGCAGGCTGAAGTATTCCTTGCCCAGGAAGGCCTGCACGGCGTCCAGGGTGGCGGTGGCGATGGTGCGGCTGCGCTGGATATTGGTGTCGCGGCACCTGGCTTCGCCGGTGAAGCTCTTGCCTTCGTGAGACAGGTGTACCTTCACCTGGTAGCTGCCGTCCTTCAGGTTGGTATCGATGCCGGTGAACAGCAGGCGAATGCTGTGCTCCGGCTCAAATTCCGGCCGGGGCTCCTGGTCCTCCACCATGGTCAGATCCTTGGGAAGAAAGGGGTCTTCGGGCAGCTGGGCGATGCTGATGATGCGGTGGTCCACTTCCGCGCCGTATGCAGCGAACAACGCAGATTGTACATCACGTGCAATCTGTTTGGGATTTCTCTCTGTGGAAGCGAGGATATGAATTTCTACCAGCTGCTGTTCGTCGAAGCGCAAGCCTGCAGCGAAAACACCCGGCAAATGGGCCAGAATTTGGCGGCACTGCTCCGCGTTTTGCTCATTCAGCCCCAGTTTAAATTCAGCCATGATCACTCAGCCTTTCTGCATACTACTTTTATTATACACGAAATGAAAGTAAACAACCATTACAGACTTAGCCATTTGTGGTGCAATTTAAAGACTTCAATTTGAAGCTCCGTTCCTGAACCAGTTTTTGAGCTTTCCAAGGGAAGTTCTTTCCGAAAGCTCCATCTGATGCTGTGAAAGAACGGCTTCGAAATCAGTTTCCGACATGGCGGGAGCCAGGAAATTGCCCTGCAATACATCGCATTCGCTGCTTCCCAGGATGTCAAACTGTGCCTTGGTTTCAACGCCTTCCACCACGGTGTGGATGTTCAGATGTTTGCACAGGGAGAGAACGAAATTCAAAACGGAGGGATCCAGATCACCCTTGGTGGAATTCCATAACAGCGCCCGGTCCACCTTGATGACGTCCACGCTCAGGGTGTTGAGCATGCTCAGGGAGGACAGGCCATTGCCGAAGTCATCCAGGGTCACGATGAAATCCTCCTTGCGCAGCTCTGCGATCAGATGCAGCATGCGCTTGGAGCTTTGTACGAGGGCGGTTTCCGTGAATTCGATTTCAATCAGGTTGTGGGGCAGGTGATAGCTGTTCACCAGGCGGCGGATGCGTTCCACACAATCCTCCTCATATACATGCAGGCGGGAGAAATTGGTGGAAATGGGTACGCATTTCTTCCGGTTGTCCAGCTGGCGGCGCAGGAAGATACAGGTCTGCTCCAGCATGTACCAATCCAGCGCCAGAATCAGGCCGCTCTGCTCAAACAATTCGGTGAATTCTGCGGGGGATGCGGAAATGCCGGATGCGCGGGCCCAGCGAACCAGCGCCTCAGCGCCCATCAGATGCTTGCCGTCCGGGGAGAACTTGGGCTGGAAGAAGGCAACGAATTCATTGCTGTCCAGGCCCTTCTGCATGTAGGAGGTCAGCTTCATGTTGTCGATGCGCTGCAGGTGATCCTCCGCGTTATACACGGAATAGAGCACATCGAAATGGCCCTTGATGGTTTTCTTTGCGCTGGTGGCGCGGCTGCACATATCGCTCACGGGGGACATGTGCTCATTGATGCAATAGATACCGAAGCTGGGGAAGAGCAGGCAGTCGCCCAGGTTGCTCTGGAAGCGCTTGGTTTCATCAGTGATGCGGCGGGTCAGGGTGTCCAGGTCCGGCGCATCGGCGAATACCCAGAAGGAATCGGCGTCACCGTGGGCGCAGAAGCCCTTCTTGCCGCACAGGTTCATAGCCAGGGAGGTGAGCTTTTGCAGCAGCTGGTTGCCGGCATCCCAGCCAAAGAGGCTGTTGTAACCGTCAAAGAAATTCAAGTCAAAGTTGACGATGCAGGGGAATACATTTTCAGCCGCAGCCAGGGCCTCGTAAACCCTTGCTTTGAAGGCGGAGAAGGTGAGTATGCCGGTGGCAGCGTCAATCTGCTCCATCCAGTGGTGGCGCATGCCGGACAAGGCGACCGGAGCAGTCTTCTGGCGGGCCTTGAGGCGGTACATGGCCACATCCGCCAGGTGCAGAAGTTCGGATACATGCAGCTTGTCGTGCTGGGGCTCCATGCGGCTGGACATGCCCACAGCTACGCTGATTTCGCAGCCGCCGCGCTGGGCGTGCTGCAATACCAGCTGGTCGAAGTGATTGCGGGCCCTGCCGACCTCCTCCATGGAGGCGTCTTCAATGATGACCACAAATTCGTCGCCGCCGTAGCGGTAGATGTTGCCGAGGGAGCCAAATGCGCCCTCCAGACAGTTCACCAGATCGCAGATCAGCTTATCACCAGTGGGATGGCCGAGGGTATCGTTGACCTGCTTCAGGTTGTTCAGGTCCACCATGAAAAGGGTGAGCCGCGGACAGGTCTGGGAATCGAGGTGTTCGATCTCCAGGTTGAAGGCGGCGCGGTTTTTCACCTGCGTCATGGCGTCGGTGTAGGCCTGATGCTCTATGTGGGATGCATGGCTGGCGATGGCCACATGGCTCTGCAGCAGCGCGGAATAGAAGAAGAGCAGCAGTACATCGATACCGAGGCTCAGCACCAGCGTGTAATTCAGGTGGCCAAAGGCGCGCTGGGGGCTCAGGTAGAAGGCCAGGATCGTCAGGAAGACGCAGGCGAAGAACAGGAACAGGCCGTAGAGGGTGAGCCGGTTCAGGGTTTCCTTGGGATCGGACAGGCTGAGGATTACGACATAGCAGATGCCGATGATGATCAGGAAGTGGGTGGTGGTTACGCCGCGGTTGAGCTCAAGAATATTCGCCGTGTACAGCAGAAGGCGTACCAGATAATAGCCGCAGAAGGCGATGCTCAGGTTGCGGTAATTCTTTTCCCAGCGGGGGAAGAGCTCGGAGAGATAGAGCAGGAAGGGTACGGGCATCAACATAAAGGTGCTGTGGGTGAGGATGTAGGCAACAGCCTTGTTGCCAATGCACAGCTGCAGAAGTCCCGTGTCCGACAGCGCCCAAAGCTGCCCCAGCAGGGTGAAAATACCCAGGTAGATACGCATCCGGGAATCCTTCTGCCCATCATGAACATGCAGGAATGCGGACAGGATCAGCAGGAATGCGCATGCCAGGCAGATTACGCAGTTGCAGAAGAGCAGGAAGTTATTCGCGATCAGCGTCAGGATTACAGTGCTGCGCTGGTCCAGATAGAAGCTGTAGTTGCTGCTGAGCAGTTCATCCGAAAGAGCGGTGAGTTCGATGGTGATTTCGTGGCCGGAAAGATCTGCCTCCAGCGGAACCATGACCCATACATTGCCGTAATAATGGCCGAAGGGGGTTTTGTCGTGCATGCCGTAGGTATAGATCTCCCGGGAATTCGCCGCCACGCGCACCTTTTCGCTGTTGGTTTTGAAGCAGAGCACATGGCCGCTGCCGTCAATGGAGGGCAGGGTGTTTTTCAGCAGGATGGAACCCTTTTCAATGGTGAGGGCGCGGGGGATGGTCTCGACGGGGGTTTCAATTTCGTTTTCCACTAAACTCCAGCCGTTGTTGAAGCTGGCTGCCTCCGGAATGGAGAGATGGGAACTATCCAGTTGGAAAGTCTGCGCAACCAGGAAAATGGTCAGACAGGCAATGAGGCATGTAATCGGAAAAACGAAAAGAAAACCGGATCTCAGGCGCTTGCGCATGGATGAGGGGTCCTCCTCTCGTCACTCTTCTGAAATGAAAAATATATTTTAAAGACTTCGCTTTTCATAGTGAAAAATCCTGCAAAAATCCCTGCAAATAAAGAATTTATTAAGCTGTAGGGGTTATCCTGGGAACGGATGTACTTTAGTCCGCGCGACATGCTGTCTTGGCAAAGAATTGGCACATTCCGCCAATGTGGTTTCATAAAAAGGGACGTTGGCCCTTTGTTACAAAGAAAGTTACAAGTCAAACCATGTCCCCTTGTTTTTGGCCTGGAAAGCCGATATAATGATAGCAACGAAATTCCAGTTTCAGGAGGTTCCGATATGCGTGTTGTGTATGTGAAGGCGCCCTATCAGTTTGAGATTCGTGAGATGGATATTCCTGAACCGGGCCGGGGAGAGGCACTCATCGATGTGCGCGCCTGCGCCGTTTGCGGAACGGATATGCACACGGCCGCAGCCGATGCAGCCTATTTCCAGAGCTTTGGCCATGAAATTGCCGGCGTCGTTGTAAAGAATGGCCCCGGTGCGGACAGGGTTCCGGTGGGTACGAAGGTTGTGCTGGAGAGCGGCACCTTCTGCCATACCTGCGATAATTGCCGCAACGGGCGCATCGATATCTGTACCAACGGCAAGAGCATCATCGACGATGTGGAAATCAGCGGCTATGCGGATTATCTTCTGGCACCGGAGCAGTCCCTGGTGCCCTTTGAGGGCCTCAGCTTTGCCCAGGCAGCCCTGGCCGAACCGCTGGGCGTGGCGCTGGATCTGTTCTATACCACGGGCATTGAGCTCAACGATGACGTGGCCGTGGTGGGTCTGGGCCCCATCGGCCTGATAGCCATTGCCCTCGCCAAGGCGGCAGGCGCACGCAATGTCTACGCCATCCAGCGCAACGGCAAGTCGAAGGCCCGCATTGAGCTGGCGAAGAAGCTGGGCGCAACGGATGTGATTCTCACCTCTGAAACAAATGTGCAGGATTATCCCTTCCCCCGCGGCGGCCTGGATAAGATCATGATCACCGCTGTGCCGGCTGTGATTCCGGAAATGCTCAAGATCACCAACTATGGTTCCATCGTATCCTTCCTGGGCATCGATAATGCCAACGGCGATATTACCTTCAACGCCAATGATTTCCACTACCGCAAGCTGCAGCTGCGCGCATCCTACGCTGTGCCGGCCCTGTGGTTCCCCCGCGCCCTGGAGCTGATCAAGAGCAAAGTGATTGATCCCGATGATTTCATCACCCAGACCTTCCCGTTGGAGGAAATCGAAGCTTATTTCAAAAAGCAGAGGGACGATATCAGCGATGTAATCAAGATGGTCATGGTCAAGCCCGAATAAATGCAATGCGCTCCGCTTTGGCGGGGCGCATTTTGTGCTGCGAACCCTTTCTTTCATCCGGGCATAGGATAAGGCGTATCCCGGGAGGCAAAGCCTCCAAAGAAAGGAGATTTCTCGTGGCATATATGAAAAAGCATTGTTCGGGCTGCTGCTCGGGCTGTAATAACTGCCATGCGCAGGTGAATTGTTCCAATGGATGCTCCCGCAACAGGGGCTGCGGATGCAGGCATCATTCCTGCGGCAGCTGTTCTTCCTGCAATTCCGGCTGCTCATCCTGTAGTTCCTGTAATTCGGGCAGAAACAGCTTCGGTGCGCTTCGCAGCGTGAGCGGCCCCTTTTCCAACTGCGGAAACTGGTGGAATCATTACGATTGCTTCCCTTATTACACCGGCCCCTGCGGCCCTTGCGATCCCTGCGAGCAGTGCTGCTGTAAGGAATGGCCCTGGCCGTGGCCGCCGTTCATGCCGGTGAACAATGGATACGCTTATCCTTATTCAAGCGAATACCATACCAGGGACAACTGCGAGCATGATCACAAGCATACGGATTATACATCCAACAAAAACTGCTATCAGACGGAGGCGTCCCATCATGAAGCCTGCGCATCAAGGAGGGTAAAACCCATCGTTGACTGCACCGGCTGCAGGCATGATTGCGATGATTAACCTCGGCCCCTCGAAAGAGGGGCGTTTTTTTGCGGTTAAGTCTGTAAAAATTCACAATTCACCCCTTGCAAAACTGGTCAAAATGTGTATAATAAACTATTGGCGCATCCTTGCCACGGAAATACCCGACCGTGGCCAAAGTCCATAAGGAGGTGAAAAACATGAATCAATACGAAGTCATGTACATCATTGACGCTACGCTGGAAGACAGCGCACGCAATGAACTGATCAACCGTTTTTCTGACCTGGTCAAGAAGAATGGCGGCGAAATCGACCGTGTAGATGAGTGGGGCAAGCGCCGTCTGGCCTATGCCATCAACTACAAGACCGAGGGTTACTACGTGCTCATGTACGTTAAGGCTCCCGCAGAACTGCCGAAGGAACTGGAGCGTAACTTCCAGATCAACGACAAGATCCTGCGTTCCCTCGTGATCCGCTACGAAGGCGAAGTACCGGCCAAGCGCGAACCGCTGAAGCCCTACGCCGCTCGTGAAGCCGCAGCTCCCGCAGCTGAGGTTGCAGCTCCCGTCGTTGAAGTTGTTGACGACGAAAAGCCCGAGTCCGAAGCTGAATAAGCTGTCGAGATAAGGCAGGTGCTACTATGAACAAAGCTATTTTGATCGGAAACCTGGCGAACGATCCCGAATCCCGCACCACTTCCTCTGGAATTGCCCAGTGCACTTTCCGCCTGGCAGTCCAGCGCCGCTTTGCAAATGCGCAGGGCGTGCGTGAAGCGGATTTCCTCACGATCGTCTGCTGGAGACAGACCGCGGAGCTGTGCTCCCGTTATCTGTCCAAGGGCCGCAAGGTCGCGGTGGAAGGCAGCATTCAGACCCGTTCCTATGATGCGCAGGACGGTACGAAGCGCTACGTCACCGAGATTGTTGCCGATAATGTCGAGTTCCTGGGCTCCCGTGATGAGGGTTCCCGCGGCGGCGATTACGCTCCCGCAGCTCCCGCACCCGCACCCAGACAGGCAGCTCCGGTAAGCGGCGGCTTTACTGAGGTTGACGACGACGAGCTTCCGTTCTGATCGGGGAAAATCCCCTCTTCTTGAATCTGATAAGGAGGAACGAAACATGTCTGAAGATCGTGTACGCCGTCCCCGTGGCCGCAAGCCGCGCCGGAAGGTTTGCCAGTTCTGCGTTGAGAAGGTTCAGCACATCGATTATAAGGATGTTCTGCGTCTTCGTCGCTTCACCAGCGAGCGCGGCAAGATCCTGCCCCGCCGCATGACCGGTACCTGCGCAAAGCATCAGCGTCAGCTGGGCACCGCTATCAAGCGCGCCCGCACCATCGCTCTGATGCCCTACGTGTCCGAATAAGCGATAGCGGAATTGAATCTGCAAAAACCCCGTCCCTTTGGGACGGGGTTTTTATGCTTTGGGTTTGATCAACCTCTTACAAATTTGGTATTTATTCTGTATTCTTCTTTGCTATGCTTGACTTGTTCCAAAGAACAAATCAATTATGAAAGAGGATCAAAAGCATGAAGAGAATTTTGTCCGTAATTCTGGCCGTGACATTGGCAATGTGTTCCGTCCTTGCACTGGCTGAAGAAAGCACTGAACCGGTGGTTCCGAAGTATGTTTTCCTTTTTATCGGCGATGGGATGAGTTATCCGCAGATCCAGTCCAGTGCAGATTATTTGGGTGCGCTGAATGACGAAGATTATTTTATGGCCCAGCCGAGCCTGGATGATAACCAGGGAGCGATTCTGGATGGTCCCAAGTACCTGAATTTCATGAATTTCGATGCGGCAGGCTCTGCTGTAACCTATGATTCCAATTCTTTTGCTCCTGATTCTGCCTCTACCGCAACATCTATTTCTACCGGACATAAAACCTACTCGGGCTCCATCAATGTAGATGAAACTGGATCCCAGGCTTTTGAAACAATAACTGAAAAGGTTCATGAGCAGCTTGGCATGAAAGTGGGTATTATTTCGTCCGTTAATCTGAACCATGCAACGCCTGCAGCTTTCTATGCCCATCAGGCAAGCCGCAATAGCTATTATGAAATTGGCGAAGAATTGGTTGCGTCTGGCTTCGAGTATTTTGCCGGCGGCGGACTGAAGAAGATTACCGGATATGACGCTGAAAATCCCCTGCCCAATCTGTATGATCTTGCCAGGGAAGCGGGTTATACCGTAACCTTTACCAATGAAGAAGCAGCTGGTGTTACCGGCGAAGCAGGCAAGGTAATTCTGATTGACGAATACCTTGCAGATTCCGACGCTATGGCATATGAAATTGACCGGACCGAAGATATGTGGTCTCTGGCAAATTATGTGGAGAAGGGTATCGAAGTTCTGGATAATGAAAAGGGATTTTTCATGATGTGTGAGGGCGGAAAGATTGACTGGGCCTGCCATGCCAATGATGCTGCTTCTACCATTCACGATACCATTGCTTTTGCTGATGCGGTTCAGGTTGCGGTTGACTTCGCGGCGGTACATCCCGAAGAGACTCTGATCGTTGTGACCGGCGACCATGAAACCGGCGGTTTGACCATTGGTTTCGCGGGTACTGACTATGATACTTATCTGACCCTGCTGGAAAACCAGAAGGTATCCTTCCAGAAGTTTGACGATGAATATACCGTCAACTACAGGGAAAACGGCGCAAGCTTTGAAGACGTTCTGACCGATATCGAAGAATTGTTCGGACTGAAGGCAGTGGGCAGCGAGGGTGATGAACTGGTTCTCACTGCATATGAACTGGAACAGCTGCGCATTGCATTTGAAAAGAGTGTCAATGGCATCGAAACAGGTGAAGATGCTCAGATGGAGTATGTGATGTACGGAACTTATGATCCGCTTTCCGTTACACTTACCCATATTCTGAACAACAAGTCCGGTATTTCCTTTACTTCCTATAGCCACACTGGCCTGCCGGTTGCGGTGCTGGCAAATGGCGTGAATGCCGAAGTATTCAATGGTTATTATGATAACACGGAAGTTTTCACCAAGCTGGCAGATATGCTGAATGTACAGTAATAAACTGACCGACACCCCTGCCCTGTGCAGGGGTGTTTTTGTGGAGATTATATGAAGAAAGAAGAGATCAGATACATTGCGCCAGCAGTGGTTTGCCTGGTGCTGATTGTCGCTTTGCTTTTGCTCCCTACGGGATATGAAAAGGCCCTTCAATATAAAGAGGCGGAACGTTGCGTTGCAAAGGTTACGGCGGTGGATAACTCAGCGATTGTGGATACGGGGCTCGTCCGTTCTGGTGAGCAGAGGTGTACAGTTGTTTTCCAAAGCGGTTTATTCAAAGGCAAAACTGCAATGGCGATCAATTTGCTGCAGGGTTCTCTGGAACAGGATAAGATATTCTCTGCGGGGGATAAGGCACAGGTAGTTATCAGCTATGATGGCGAAAACATCAGCCGGGTAACCATGATTGACCATTTCCGAGTCCCCGGCGAATTGCTGCTTGCAGGATTGTTCGTGCTATTTCTGGTGTTGTTTGCGGGGCGTACCGGGATAAGGGCAATTCTGTCTTTTGCCCTGACCACTCTGACGCTATGGAAATTGCTGATTCCGATGTACCTGAAAGGGTACAATCCGGTTTGGGTAGGCATGGCGCTCAATTTGCTGTTGACTACATTGATTATTGCACTGGTATACGGCTTTGACCATCGTTGCGCAGCCGCAGTCAGTGGCGCATTCCTTGGGATACTGATTACCTGTATTCTGGGAAGTATTTTTACGGACCTTTTCAAAATTCATGGCGCGGTTATGGCTTATTCAGAAAGCCTGCTATATGCCGGATATCAGCATTTGAATTTGACTCAGATATTCATGGCTTCCATTTTTCTGGGGGCTTCCGGTGCGGTCATGGATCTATCGGTGGATATTACATCTGCCGTCTATGAAGTGGTTATGAAAAAACCGGATATTCGTCCCAGGGAAGCAGTAAAATCCGGAATGAATGTGGGCAGAGCTGCCATGGGAACTATGACAACAACGCTTCTGTTGGCCTATTCAGGCGGATATGTTGCTCTGATGATGGTATTTATGGCTCAGGGGACTCCTCTGACTCATATTTTTAATTACAAATATGTGGCGGCAGAGATCATTCACACAATTATTGGTTCCTTTGGGTTGGTAAGCGTAGCTCCTTTCACAGCTGTGTGCGCAGGATTGATGCTTACAAAGCGGGAGAGGGTAGTTTTCTCAAGATGATCGTCAGATTATATATGACAACCTGCAAGAACCTGATAGCAAAAAAGCAGCCTTTGGGCTGCTTTTTCTTTAGATCTTTGCCAGTACATCCTCAATCTGCTTGGCAACGGTTGCCGGGGCAGGGCCGCCGGGGATGGTGCGCTGGGATACGCAGGTCAGCAGGTCGATGGCGGCGTAGATATCCTCATCGAACACGGGGCTGAAGGCCTTGTATTCATCCAGGGGCAGGGCGTCCAGGGTGGTGCCCAGCTCGATGCAGCGGTTTACCAGCTGGCCGGTGACACAGTATGCATCGCGGAAGGGAACGCCCTTCTTGGTCATGTAGTCGGCAACGTCGGTGGCATTGATGAAGCCGCCCTGGGCTGCCTTCTTCATGTTGGCGGGATGGAAGGTTGCGGTGCGCAGCATGGGCGCCAGCACTTCCAGGGAGAGCTGTGCGGTATCCAGTGCGTCGAAGATGGCTTCCTTGTCCTCCTGCATGTCCTTGTTATAGGCAAGGGGCAGGGCTTTCATGGCGGTGAGCAGGGTCATCAGATCGCCGTACACGCGGCCGGTCTTGCCGCGAACCAGCTCGGTGATGTCCGGGTTCTTCTTCTGGGGCATGATGGAAGAGCCGGTGGAGAAGGTATCGCTCAGGGTCACGAATTTGAACTCCCAGCTGCACCACATGCAGATTTCCTCACTGAAGCGGGACAGGTGCATCATCATGATGGACAGATCGCTCATCAGCTCCAGGGCGAAGTCACGGTCGGATACGCCGTCCATGGAATTCATGCAGATGCCGCCAAAGCCCAGCTGCTCGGCTACATATGCGCGGTCCAGCGGATAGGTGGTGCCGGCCAGTGCGCCGCTGCCCAGGGGCAGGATCATGGTGCGCTTCTTGCAGTCGATCAGGCGGTCGATATCGCGCAGCAGCATCTGTGCATAGGCCATCAGGTAGTGGGCCAGGGTGACGGGCTGGGCGCGCTGCAGATGGGTATAGCCGGGCATGACGCTTTCCAGATGCTGCTTGGCAACTTCGGTGAGCGCCAGGATCAGATCCTTGGCCAGATCGATGGTGCGGTCGATTTCATCGGCCAAGTACATGCGGATATCCAGAGCAACCTGGTCGTTGCGACTGCGGGCGGTATGGAGGCGCTTGCCTGCATCGCCGATGCGGCGGGTAAGCTCGCCTTCCACGAAGGTATGGATATCTTCGCTGGTCATATCGATCTCCAGGGCGCCGGCGTCGATTTCGGAAAGGATACCCTTCAGGCCTTCAACGATCTTTTCGGAATCCTCCTGGGAGATGATGCCCTGCTTGCCCAGCATTTTGGCATGGGCCATGGAGCCGGTGATATCCTGCTTGTACATTCTGGAATCGAAGCCGATGGAAGCGTTCAGCTGGTTCAGCTTCTCGTTCACTTCGCCCTGCAGTCTGCCTGCCCAAAGTTTCATAGGATGTTCCTCCTGTAATTTCTATAGATAAGAATATACCAAAATATAAGGGCGACCGCAAGGGCCGCCCCTATAAATCGGGAATGTTTTTACATCAGATTGTTCTTTGCCTTCATCTTGGCATGCACCTGAGTGGGCAGGCCGAACAGGGTGATGAAGCCGTCAGCCCAGGTCTGGTCGTACACTTCTTCAGCATCGAAGGTGGCGATCTCAGGATCGTACAGGCTGTAGGGGCTGGTCATGCCGGCGCCGATGATGTTGCCCTTGTAGAGCTTGAGCTTTACGGTACCGGTGACGGTTTCCTGGGTCTTCTCGCAGAAGGCGCTCATGGCCTCGCGCAGGGGGGAGTACCACTGGCCGTTGTAAACCAGGTCTGCGAACTCCAGAGCCATGCGCTGCTTGTAGTGCTGGGTGTACTTGTCCAGGCACAGCTGCTCGAGCATTTCATGGGCATGATACAGGATGGTTCCGCCGGGGGTCTCGTAAACGCCGCGGCACTTCATGCCGACCAGACGGTTTTCAACGATATCGATGATGCCGACGCCGTGCTTGCCGCCCAGCTCGTTCAGCTTCCATACCAGGTCTACAGCATTCATCTTTTCGCCGTTGACGGCTACCGGGATACCCTTTTCGAAGTCGATGGATACATATTCGCCCTCATCGGGAGCTTCTTCGGGGGTGACGCCCATTTCCATGTTGCCGGCGTACTTGGGCTCGTTGCCGGGATCCTCCAGCTCCAGGCCTTCATGGCTCAGATGCCACATGTTCTTGTCCTTGGAGTAGTTGGTTTCGCGGCTGATCTTCAGCGGGATGTTGTGGGCTTCTGCGTAGTCGATTTCCTCTTCACGGCCCTTGATGTCCCAGATTCTCCAGGGAGCGATGATGGGCATGTCGGGAGCGAAAGCCTTTACGGCCAGTTCGAAGCGAACCTGGTCGTTGCCCTTGCCGGTGCAGCCGTGGGCGATGGCATCTGCGCCTTCAGCCTTGGCGATTTCCACCAGGCGCTTGGCGATGATGGGACGGGCGGTGCTGGTGCCCAGCAGGTAGGTGTTTTCATATTTTGCGCCCATCTGCATGCAGGGGAATACAACATCTTCAATGAATTCCTTGTTCAGGTCTTCAACATAGAGCTTGGATGCGCCGGTCTTGAGGGCCTTTTCCTCCAGGCCGTCCAGCTCGCCAACCTGGCCGACATTGCCGGATACGGCGATGACTTCGCAGCCTTCATAGTTTTCCTTCAGCCACGGAATGATAATGGAGGTATCCAGGCCGCCGGAATATGCAAGGACGATCTTTTTGATGTTGTTGTTCTTCTTCATAAATATGTACTCCTGTTCGCGGGCCGCGCTTGCGGTCGGTTTTGCTTATTTAAGAACAGCGAACCCGCCCTGCGGGCCAAACGCTTTCATCCGGAAAGCCGCTGCATTCTTGATAGAATAATTATACACCGAAAAGCCGGAAAGTCAAGGTTGAAATCCCACTTTTGTGTATATATATTGTTAAAACGATGCATAACTTCCGAATATTATGCATAAACATTCGGAAGTTACGGTCTTTATAAATTCAAGGCCTGTGGTTCTGGAAAAAAACATGCAGCAAATTTGCGCATTCTGCTTCCAGCAATCCGCCGTCGCTTTTGCAGAAGTGGTTGAAGGCGGGATCCTCGGGAATGCGGTACAGGCTGCCCGCGCAGCCGTACTGTTCATCGGCGGCGCCGTAAACCAGCCGTGCAAGCCTCGCCTGGGAAATTGCGCCTGCGCACATGGGGCAGGGCTCCAGGGTAACATACAGGCTGCAGCCCTCCAGCCGCCAATCGCCGATCGCCTGCGCCGCCCGGCGTATGGCGATGATTTCCGCATGGGCGGTGGGATCGCCTGTCTGCCGGCGCAGGTTGCGGCCCCGGGCGATGATTTCGCCCTCCCGGGCTATTACGCAGCCCACGGGCAGTTCGCCCTCCGCCAGGGCCAGCCGGGCCTCCGCCAAGGCTTCGCGCATCAGTTCAAGATCGGTCATGGCCGCCTCTCCCCCTTGTTTTTCCTTCGTGCATCATAACCGAAAACCACCTGCGCGTCAATACAGATTGCTCAGGCGCAGGCTTTCAATATCTGCAATGTGCTCCAGGCCCTCGCCGAAGCGGTATATGGCCTGGTAAAAGTCATCCTCAATGCCGAATTCGATGGAGGCCTGGGCGTCAATGATGCTGCCCTTGATTTCATGCAGGTCGCTGTGGCGGCAAAGCACCTCCAGCCAGCCCAGGTTGCGCTTGAAATAACCGGCCAGCTCCACCATGCGCTCCTCCGCCTGCTGCACATCGCCCTCATCCATGGCCTCTATGGCCTCGGTGCGCAAATGGCGGGCATGATTCACC
>JAGBAU010000249.1 GCA_017938785.1 Clostridia bacterium | reverse complement strand
GTGGTCGATGATCTGCAAAACCTTCTTGCCTGTGCCGGGGCGCAGGCCGTGGTAGATGCTGGATATGGTGTAGAGCTGGATGAAGGTGGCGCCGTAGACGGCGCTGCCCACCACGCTCCAGATGTTGCGGTGCAGCACGGCGCGGCAGATGCACAAAATCAGCACCAGCACGCCCAGTGCGCCGCCGACGATGTGGGAGGTCATATTGAAAACCTCCTCGCCCCTGCTATAGTTGGGCAGCAGGCGATCGCGCAGCTTGGTTCGCTTCATTTCCTCACGTCCTTTCCGAATGGACATGGGAACAGTTTAACCCCGGGCATGGGAAAAGTCAATTCATGCGCAGAAAAACCACATTTATAAAATGCTTAAGAGGCCGCCGGAATGGGTATAAATAAACAGAAGCAATACATACTTCCCGGGAAAAGGAGGGCGGTTTTGAATGAAGAATGAAAGAATCTATGATGTAATCATCCTGGGCGGCGGCCCGGCAGGTTACACGGCGGCCATGTATGCCGCCCGGGCAGGACTGAGCGCGCTGGTGCTGGAAAAGATGGGCGCCGGCGGACAGATGATCCTGACCCATCAAATTGATAATTATCCCGGCTTTGAAGCCGGAATTGACGGATATACCCTGGGCGATAAGATGAAGCAGGGCGCGGAACGCTTCGGCGCGGAGACTGTGATTGCCGAGGTGAAGACTGCACGACTGCTTGGCGAGATCAAGAAAGTGGAAACTGTAAAGGAAACCTATCGCGGCCGTACGGTGATTATCGCTACCGGCGCGCATCACCGGCCTCTGGGCCTGGAGAATGAACAGGCACTCATCGGCCGAGGCGTGAATTACTGCGCCGCCTGCGACGGCATGCTCTACCGGGGCAAGACGGTTGCGGTGGTCGGCGGCGGCAATACCGCTGCGGCGGATGCGCTGCTGCTATCCCGCATCTGTGAAAAGGTGATCCTTGTACATCGCAGGGATGAACTGCGCGCTACGAAAATCTACCATGAACCGCTGATGAATGCTCCCAACGTGGAGTTCAAATGGAACAGCACCGTTCAGGAGCTGGTGGCGGACGAGCGCGTCACAGCGCTGCGGCTGCGCAATGTGAACAGCGGCGAGGTGAGCGAGCTTCCGGTGGATGGCGTGTTCATCAGCATCGGCCGCGCACCAGAGACGGGCCTGTTCATTGACCAGCTGAAGCTGGACGGCAGCGGCTATATCGTGGCGGATGAGAGCACCCGCACCAACCTGCCCGGCGTGTTCGCGGCGGGGGATGTGCGCACCAAGACCATGCGGCAGATCGTCACCGCTGTGTCCGATGGCGCGCAGGCAGCCCAGGCCGTGGAAGAATACCTGGCGGAGCACGGTTGATGAAAAACACAGCAGCTTAAGCTGCTGTGTTTTTATATTTCTTATGGCAACAGGCAGTTGCTTGTCTGCTGCGCATCCGAATGGTAGAATGATTCTGAGGTGATGACGCGTGGAAACGAAGGATGTAATCTTTGAACTCAGAACGAAAAAAGGATTGTCGCAGGATGAGCTTGCGGAAAAGGTGTTCGTGACCCGACAGGCCGTGTCCCGTTGGGAAACCGGTGAAACGACGCCGAACACGGAAACGCTGAAGCTGCTGTCCAGACTGTTTGATGTTTCCATCAATACGCTCCTGGGCTCGCCCCGGCAGATGGTTTGCCATTGCTGCGGCATGTCCCTGGATGATTCCACCACCAGCAAGGAAATCGACGGCGTATTCAACGAGGAATACTGCAAATGGTGCTATAGCGACGGCGAATTCACCCTGGATTTCTGGAAGCGCTATTCAGAAATCGGCGGGGATGAGAAGTTCGATGAATTCAAGAAGCAGCTCATTGACGAATTCAATGCACTGAACGTTGAAGGCATGCCGAGGGTGGAGGATTTGAACGTGCTCTCGGGCAGCTTTATCAACCTGGAATACGCGCTGCCGAATGGGGTGAAGGTGCAATTCCTGAACGACGACGCCACCTACCTTGGAAACCAGCTTGCCTGCACGTTTGGCGGGGAGCGGTGCTTCGGCATCGCTGCGAACATGCAGTTTTTGCTGGTGTGCACCTATGAGGAGGATGGCAAGAACCCGGAACTGGTGGTCTACAAAAAGAGATAAGCGCAAAAAACCGGCCTGTGATTGCTCACAGGCCGGTTTCGTTTTAAGTATCTTCGATTAGATGAACTTGATGATGCCCTTCTTGAGGATCTTGCGGGAGAGCAGATCTTCGTAAGCCTGAACGGAATCAGCGAAATCATAGTAATCGGAGATGAAGTCCTTGATATTCAGCTTGCCTTCGGCCATCCACTGCATAACCTGCTCGTGGGCTGCGCCTTCTTCGCGCTTGCGGGGCATCTGCTGATAGATGACGCGCCAGTTGTAATCGGCCTTGGAGAAATCGATGGTGATTT
This sequence comes from Clostridia bacterium, assembly GCA_017938785.1. Next base: position 8,662 of record JAGBAU010000249.1, on the reverse strand, counting down.
CTTCCTTCTCCGGTACGCCGTAGCACAGAACTGCGCCGCGGTCCTTGATCATGCCCATGCCCTGGTTTACGATGCTCGGGAAGCCTGCAGCGTCCAGAACAAAGTCAACGCCTTCGGGATACAGCTTGCGGATTTCGACCTGGGGATCGGTTTCCTTGCTGTTGATGATATGGGCTGCGCCGTTGAGCTTGGCCTGCTCCAGCTTCTCGGGGATGATGTCGCAGGCGACCAGGTTGGTTACGCCAACCAGGCTCAGGAACTTGATGTAGGTCAGGCCTACGGGGCCGCAGCCGATAACGGCGACGGAATCGGTGGGCTTGATGCCGAAGTAGCGGATGCAGGACAGAACCTCGCGGAAGGTAACGATCATGGTTGCATCAACGGGATCGAAATCTGCGGGCAGAACGGTCTGTGCAAATGCGCAGTCGGGGGCGTCGGGATTGCAGGGATCGCAAACAACGGCGTACTCGCTCATTGCGCCCCAGCCGGAGCCCAGGCCCGGGTTGAGCTCTTCATCAGCATCAACGAAGGGCAGCAGAACCCTGTCGCCAACCTTGAAGGTTTCGCACTTTGCGCCAACTTCAACAACCTCGCCAACGCCCTCGTGGCCCAGCATGATGGGATATACGCTCTCCGGGAAGCCCTTGAAGGTGCGGTGGCAGAGCTTGACGTCGGTGCCGCACATGCCGCAGGCGATGGTCTTTACCAGAGCCTGATATTCATTGTAGCGGGGCTTGTTGACTTCCTGGATGGAAAGGGAGCCGTCCTTGGCGATAACGAGAGTCTTCATCTTGCTCATGGGGTTCATCCTCCTCAAAATTTATGTTATGCTCGGGTTGAAATGTTACTACATTACGATACAAGTACAGCATATCACAGATGTTTCAAGAAATCAATCTTTCGGGGAGAAAAAGTTTGAATTTTAGGAGAAAATGATATGATTTTTTCAGATTATTGGGCAAACGCGATAATTTATTTTGCGGAGGGAAAGAATGTGGTTGACATTGCTTCCGCGGACGTTTATAATTAATGTGATAAGTAATGTATCAACATTACGACATATTTTGCAAAAATACATACATCAAAGAATCGAGGAGGGTTATCGCCATGCTTCAGTCCACCACCCGCGCCTGGGGTTCCCCCAGCCGCTATATCCAGGGCCGCTATGAACTCAACAACATCAAGGAATACACCGAAATCTACGGCAAGAAGGTTTACTTCCTGATCGACGTTTTCTTCTATGCAAACCTGAAGGAGAAGTTCGAGGCTCTGTACGCCGGCAGCGAATCCACCATCCTGTGCGAACAGTTCGGCGGCCAGTGCACCGCTAAGGAAATCGACCGCTGCGCAGAGGTTGCTGCCCAGCTGCAGCCCGACGTAGTCGTCGGCATCGGCGGCGGCAAGACCATGGATACTGCCAAGGGCGTGGCAGACAAGTACAATGCCGCAACCGTGATCGTGCCTACCACCGCTTCCACCGACGCACCCGCCATGGGTCTGTCCGTTATCTACACCGAGGAAGGCGAGCACGTTGGCGCACGTCACTACAAGAAGAATCCCGATCTGGTTCTGCTGGACACCGACATCATCTGCAAGGCTCCCATCCGCTTCCTGGTAGCCGGCATCGGCGACGCTCTGGCAACCTGGCCGGAAACCCGCGCAAACCTGCGCTCCTATTCTCCCAACTATGTCAACAAGGGCTATCGTCAGACCCTGGCCGGTACTGCCGTCGCTAAGGCCTGCCATGAGACCATCCTGACCAAGGGCATCAGCGCCAAGCTGGCCGCCGAACAGGGCCTGTGCACCGTGGACGTTGAGGACGTCATCGAAGCCAACACCCTGCTCTCCGGTCTGGGCGTACAGAATACCTCCTGCGCCGGCGCTCACTCCATTGCGGAAGGCATCACCGTTCTGCCTCCCTGCGCACGCCTGCTGCACGGCGAAGTCGTCGCATTCGGCATCCTGGTTCAGCTGGTTGTTGAAGGCGCACCCTCCGAGGAAATCGAAGAGATGTACGATTTCTTCGAGGCCGTTGGCCTGCCCACCACCTTTGCAGACCTGGGCGTTCCGAACGTCACCGACGAGGAACTGATGAAGGTTGCAGAGGAATCCATGAAGTCCTACTGGGATGTACAGCCCCATCCCGTCAATCCCCAGATGGTATTCGACGGCCTGAAGATGGCCAACAAGCTGGGCGAACTGAAGAAGTAAATATGCAGGCGGGGGATTTCATCCCCCGCCATTACCATCTCCTGAATTAAAAAGCCACCAGATTTAATCTGGTGGCTTTTAGCATCTGCTTAGCCGCGGATCTGCTTGACCAGATCGGTTGCAGCCTTGGATTTTGCAGTGATCTCGTCGAACTGGCCGGCTTCAACCATGGCAGCGGTAACCATCCAGCTGCCGCCGATTGCGCGGATCTTGGGGTTCTTGAGATACTCTTCGGCATTGGCCTGGGAGATGCCGCCGGTGGGGACGAAGGTGATCTGCGGGAACGGGCCGCACAGGTTCTTAATGGTCTTCAGTCCGCCGTAGGCTTCTGCGGGGAAGAACTTGAATACCTTCACGCCCAGCTTCAGGCCCATCATGATCTCGCTGGGAGTTACAACGCCGGGAACGATCGGCACATCCAGCTTGGCAGCTTCCTTGATGACGTCCTCATCGGAGCCGGGGGAGACAATGAACTTGGCGCCTGCTTCAACGGCCTGGCGCAGCTGTTCGACGTTGATGATGGTGCCTGCGCCGACGATCATCTCGGGCACTTCGGCAGCAACCTTGGCAATGCAGTCCGGAGCGGCTGCGGTGCGGAAGGTGATTTCCATTACATTGATGCCGCCGGCCAGCAGAGCCTTGGCGGTGGGGATGGCGTCTTCTACCTTATTGAGAACAACAACCGGTACGATGCCGCATGCGGCAACCTGTTCCATAGAAATCATGGCGGGTTCCTCCTCTTTATATCCGTAATCATGTTACGCGTAGATTATAAGGTAGTTACATTATAACATTCATGGCAGCGGCTGTCAATATAAGCAGAGGCGGGCTTTTGCCCTGCAGGGCGATAAATTCATGCAAAAGCCTGAAAATATGGGCATATCCGGCGATTCTGACCAACTTAACAAACTTCGCAGAACGATAAAAAACTGAGCTAAGATATTGCAAATTCTTAAAAGTATGATATAATGACAATGTGACGAAATGTATGATAAGGAGTTGGCACTCATGTTAGGTGATCAGAAACTTGATAAGTCCGTGCCCATTCCGCTGTACTTCCAGCTCAAGAGTATCCTGCTCGATGCGATCAAGAGCGGGGATTATCCCGTGGACAGCATGATTCCCACCGAGAAGGAACTTTCCGAAATGTTCCAGATCAGCCGCACCACTGTGCGCCAGGCGATCACGGAAATGGTACAGGAGGGATGGCTCTATCGAATCGCGAGCAAGGGAACCTTTGTGGCCCGGCTCAAGATCAAACAGGATTTCATCAAGCGCCTGGAATCTTTTAACGACCAAATCGCCCGCACGGGCCGCAAGCCCAGCACCGAGCTGCTGGAACTGAAAACCTGCGAAATGCCCAAGCAGCTCAGACCCTATTTCGGCCTCACCGAGGGCGGTAACTATGTCTATCTCTATCGCCGCCGCTTCGCCGATGATGAGCCGATTGTAACCCTGGAAACCTTCCTCCCCTATGATAAGTGCGCCTTCGTGCTTTCCCATAACTTCGAGGAAGAATCCCTCTACAATGTTCTTGCCACCAATGACAAGACCCGCATCTGCCGCGTAACCCGTATCCTTGAGGCCGTGGCAGCCAATGGCCAGGATGTGGAGAATCTGAATGTTCGCCGCGGCAAGCCCATTCAGCTGTCCTCCACCATTGGCTACAACAGCGCAGATGAGCCCATCGAGTATTCCATCGCCCGCTATCGCGGCGACCGGAACCGCTTTGAGGTGGACCTGCTCATCGATACCAGAGTATGATAACCCGAACGAGCATCCTGTGACGGATGCTTTTTCGGAGGTTCAAATATCATGACAATGTGATATTACAACATAAATGTCACTAACGAGGGTTCTATGAAAACGATCATGACGGTACTTGGCCCCATTGCGGCCGCAGATCTGGGTTACTGCCAGATGCATGAGCACATCTTTGTGCTGCCGACTCCGAATTCGGTAAAGTATCCGGCGCTGGAAATCAGCGATGAAACGGCATCCCTTCGTGAACTGATCGCCTACCGCAAATCCGGCGGCGAAGCCATGCTGGACGCCCAGCCCATCGGCGCGGGCCGCGACATCGCAGCCTTGAAGCGCCTGAGCGCGGGCAGCGGCGTGCACATCATCGCCACCACCGGTTACCATCTGCCCGCCTTCTACGAGGCGGACCACTGGATTCACAGCGAAACCGTGGAGCAGCTTTCCGAGCGCTTCCTGGATGAACTGGTGAACGGTGTGAAGTGCGATGGGGGAGAGGTCGTTTTCCCCGGTGCGGTGAAGAGCGCCATCGGCAATGAAGGTCCCGTGGGCCGCCTGGAGGTTTGCCTGCGTGCAGCAGCCCGTGCGGCAGCCAAGGCGGATGTTCCGCTGATCATGCACACCGAAAAGGGCATCGGCGCGGTGGATGCGGTTCGCATCTGCGGCGAGGAGAGCCTGAAGCCGGAGCGCATCGCGGTCTGCCATGTGGACCGCCAGGCGGAGGATTATTCCATTCATGAGCAGGTGGCCGCCACCGGCGTGTTCATGGAGTATGATACCATCGCCCGCTACAAGTACCACGATGATGAATCCGAGCGCGCGCTGATCCGCCACATGATCGAAAAGGGCTATGAAGACAAACTGCTCATCGCCCTGGACACCACGGCGGCGCGCCTGAAGAGCTACGGCGATCCCACGGCTCCCGGGCTCGACTTTATCCTGAAGCGTTTCCTGCCCGCACTGCGGGACGAGGGCACCTCTCAGGAATCCATTAAGACGATCACGGTGAAAAATCCCGTGCGCATATTTGAATAACCAACCCTACAACGAATTGATTTGAGGAGGAATATACCATGGTTAATCTGCCGTCTGCTGCAACCAAGCCCACTATGTACTTCATCGGTGTTACCACCGGCCAGTCTTCCATCATGAAGATCTTCCCCATCTGGGCAGAAGCTCTGGGCATTGACGCCTGCATCAAGGGCATCGATATCGGCCTGCATGCTCCCGCTGAGGACTATCGCGCAGCCGTTGAGTTCATCAAGAACGATCCCCTGAGCATGGGCGCTCTGGTAACCACCCATAAGATCGACCTGTACAACGCCTGCAAGGATCTGTTCGAGTATTTCGATCCCTATGCACTGCAGTTCGGCGAGATTTCCTCCATCTCCAAGGATGGCGAGAAGCTGTGCGGCCATGCAAAGGATCCCATCAGTGTTGGCCTGGCCCTCGATTCCTTCGTGCCCGCAGACCACTGGAAGAACAATCCCAAGGCAGAAGCCTGCGTTCTGGGCGCCGGCGGCAGCTCCCTGGCAGTCAGCGCATACCTGGCCCATGAAAAGCACGGCGACAACGTGCCCGCCCGCATCAACGTGAACAATCGTTCCGTTCCGCGCCTGGCCGAGGCCATCCACCTGCTGGAAGGCAGCCGCGTTCCCATGAGCTATCACCTCTGCCCCAAGGCTGAGTGGAACGACAAGATCGTCGAAAACCTGCCCGAAGGTTCCATCATCATCAATGCCACCGGCATGGGCAAGGACCGTCCCGGCTCTCCCCTGACCGATAACTGCAAGTTCCCCAAGAACGCCATCATTTGGGAGTTCAACTATCGCGGTACCCTGGAGTTCATGCATCAGGCAGAAGCCCAGCAGGCCGAGCGTAACCTGCAGATCGAAGACGGCTGGACCTACTTCATCCACGGCTGGACCCAGGTTATCGCCGAGGTATTCCACATCGACATTACCGGCGAGCGTCTGGCGATGTGCGACCGCCTCGCCCGCTAAGGATTTCGGCGTCTTTTCCGCTGGCTCCGCGTTAGAAAACCTCGACTTAGGCCCGCTAAGCCTTCGGTTTCCTGCCTTGATCCAACGAAAAAACCACTCGAAATCCCTCCGTTTCTATTGTGATGAACTATAGTAAATCGAGGAGATACATACCATGAAAGAAAAAATCCTGACCACGCCCCGCTCCTACGGCAAGAACATGCCCGAGCTCTTTGAGCAGCTGGAAGCGGCCGGCTATGAAGTTATCAAGAATCCCACCGGCGGCATCATCGAAAAGGAAACGATGAAGGAACTGGTGAAGGACGTTTCCGGCATTATCGTGGGCGTTGATCCGCTGGATGCTGAAGTTCTGGCCTGTGCCCCCAAGCTTCGCGCAATCGCCAAGTACGGCGTGGGCGTGGATAACATCGACCTGGACTACTGCAAGGAGCATGGCATCAAGGTCAGCCGCACCGTCGGCGCCAACAGCGAAGCTGTTGCCGATTACGCCATGACCCTGATCATGGCCGTTGCCCGCAAGGCCGTGATGATCGACCGCAAGTGCCGCACCAAGGACTGGAGCAAGATCTCCACCCGCGACGTCTCCGGCGCAACCCTTGGCTTGTTCGGCCTGGGCGCCATCGGCAAGCACGTGGCCAAGCGCGCACAGGGCTTCGGCATGAAGGTTCTGGCCTATGACCCTTTCTGGCCCGAAGAGTATGCAAAGGCCAATGATATCACCCGGGCCGATGCCGAAACCATCTTCAAGAATGCTGATTTCATCTCCCTGCACCTGCCGCTGATGGACAGCACCAAGAACTTCGTCGGCGAAAAGGAAATCGCCATGATGAAGAAGGACGCCGTCATCATCAACACCGCCCGCGGCGGCCTTATCGATGAAGCTGCCCTGCTGGCCGCCCTGAAGGAAGGGCGCATCTACGGTGCAGGCATCGACGCCTTCGCCCAGGAGCCTCCGGAGGATCCGGCATGGTTCGAACTGGACAACGTGGTCATCGGCAGCCACTGCGCAGCCTCCACCACCGGCGCGACCCAGAACATGGGCCGCATGGCAACCGAGAACGTCATCCGTGACCTGGCAGAATAAGGAGATCTCACCATGAAATACATCATTGCACACGATCTGGGCACCTCCGGCAACAAGGCGACGCTCTTCTCCGAGGAAGGCAAGCTGATCGGCTCCACCGTGTATGCCTATGGCTGCCACTATTTCAACGATAACTGGGCAGAACAGAACCCCGAAGACTGGTGGCGCGCAGTCTGCGATACCACCAAGGGCCTGATCGCCAAGACCGGCATCGATAAGAACGACGTTGCAGCCGTTTCCTTCTCCGGTCAGATGATGGGCTGCCTGTGCGTGGACAAGGCCGGCAACCCGCTGCGTCCCTCCATCATCTGGGCAGACATGCGCGCCCAGGCACAGCAGAATGCCATCGCCGAGCACATCTCCATGCGCGATTTCTACCACATCGCCGGCCACCGCAACGCCGCAAGTTACGGCCTGCAGAAGCTGATGTGGGTGCGCGACAATGAGCCCGACATCTACAAGCAGACTTACAAGGTGCTCAACTCCAAGGACTACATCGTCCTGAAGCTCACTGGCAAGTTCTTCACCGAAACCTCCGACGCCACCGGCAACGGCTGCGTGGATCTGAAAACTCTCACCTGGTCCGATAAGATCCTGGACATCGCCGGCATCGACGCCGAGAAGTTCCCCGAGATCATGCCCTCCACCCACGTGGCAGGCGGCGTGACCCCCGAAGCAGCGGAAGCCACCGGCCTGGCCGTGGGCACCCCCGTTGTACTGGGCGGCGGCGACGGCCTGTGCGCCAACGTTGGTGCAGGTTCCGTCCGTGCAGGCCAGACCTACGCCTGCATCGGTTCCTCCGCGTGGCTGGCCACCACCAGCGATGAGCCCGTGTTCGATGAGCAGATGCGCACCGTCACCTGGGCACACATCGTACCCGGCAAGTATTCTCCCAACGGCACCATGCAGGCTGCCGGCATGAGCTATTCCTGGCTGAAGAACCAGATCTGCAAGTTCGAATCCGCTGAAGGCGAGCGCCTGGGCGTTTCCGCTTACGATCTGATCAACAAGGAAATCGAAAAGAGCCCCGTTGGTTCCAACGGCGTGATCTTCCTGCCCTACATGCTGGGTGAGCGCGCACCCCGCTGGAATCCCGACGCCAAGGGCGCATTCCTGGGCCTGAAGATGGAAAACACCCGTGCGGACGTTCTGCGTTCCGTTCTGGAGGGCGTCACCATGAACCTGGGCGTCATCCTCGACATCCATCGCCAGAAGCTGGACATCAACGAAATCCTGGTCATCGCCGGCGGCGCAAAGGGCCCGGTATGGCGTCAGATGATGGCGGATATCTTCAATGCCCGCATCAAGGCTCCGGCAATGCTGGAAGAAGCCAACTCCATGGGCGCAGCCGTCACCGGCGGCGTGGGCGTGGGCCTGTTCAAGGACTTCGACGCCATCGATCGTTTCATGGAAATCACCGCTGTGCATGAGCCCAACCCCGAAGCCGTGAAGGCCTATGCCCCGGTGAAGGAACTGTTTGAGCTGTGCTACGAATCCATGCTGCCCGTCTACGAAAAGATGGCCGCTAAGTAAGAATTTCTACCTATAATATATAGAGGAGGAACTTCCTATGCAGACTTCCAAGCTGTTCACCCTGCTGCCCGAG
>JAGBAU010000248.1 GCA_017938785.1 Clostridia bacterium | reverse complement strand
CATGTAGACCTTGCCGTCCAGCACCACGCCGCCGCCGGTGCCGGTGCCCAGGGTGACGAATACGGAATTCTTGGTGCCCTTGCTCACGCCGGCCACGGATTCGGCCAGGCCTGCGACGGTGGCGTCGTTGTTGACGAACACGGGCTTATCGATCTCCTGCTGGAAGAGCTCCACCAGGGGAACGTCGTGCCAGCCCAGGTTCGTGCAGAAGGGGATGCGGCCGGTGCGGGGATCCTGGATGCCCGGGATGCCGATGCCCACGGAGTGGATTTCATCGAGGGTATGGCCGGATTCCTCCAGAACCTTCAGGGAAAGCTGGCACATATCGTGGATGACGGCCACATGGCCGCGATCCTTATTGGTGGGGCAGGCCAGCTTGTGCAGGATGTTGCCGCTTTCATCGACGACGCCTGCCTTGATGCCGGTGCCGCCTACGTCAATACCGATATAAAGCATATGTTTTACCTCCATATATTACGGAATGTTTTCTTCGTCCTCTTCGTCCTCAGCCTGGCGGCGGGCATATTCCTGGCTGCGCATGGCCAGCTCCATGGCGGCGTTGTAGCCCATCTGCTTCTGGCGGAAGTTGCGTGCCGCGGCCTCCAGAACCACGGCCAGGTTGCGGCCGGGATGGATGGGCAGCAGGTAGGTGGGAATCTGTACGCCCAGGATCTCGGTGTAGTTTTCGGTAAGTCCCAGGCGGTCATACTCCTTGCCGCTCTGCCACAGCTCCAGATGCACCTCCAGGTCGATGCTCTTCCTGCGCTGCACTGCGCCCGCACCGTAGATGTTGGCCACGTTGATGATGCCGATGCCGCGGATTTCCATGAAGTGGCGCACGCGCTCGGGGGATTCGCCCTCCAGGCGCTTTTCATTGATGCGCTTGATCATGACCACATCGTCGGCAACCAGCTGGTGGCCGCGCTTGATCAGCTCCAGCGCCGCTTCGCTCTTACCAACGCCGGAGGTGCCGGTGATCAGCATACCGGTGCCGAATACGTTGACCAGTACGCCGTGGCGGGTCTCCACCGGAGCCAGCAGCTTGGACAGGTAGTTGATCAGCTCCAGCTCGAACTTGGTGGTTTCCTTTTCGGTGGAGTAGATCGGGATGCGGTGGGCTGCCGCCAGGATCAGCATCTCATCGAAGCAGGGCATGCCGCGGCAGATGATGATGCAGGGCAGCTTGTAGTTGAACAGCTTGGTCAGGCGCGCGCGGCGGGTATGCTCGTCCAGGCTGGAGAGATAGGTCATCTCCACCAGACCCAGCAGCTGCGGACGCTCGTAGGCGAAGAAATCCCAGTAATCCGCCAGCTGCAGGCCGGGGCGGGTGGAATTGCTCACCTCGATGGACAGGTATTTGAGCTTCGCATCATAGATGCGCTTGAGGCCAAGGGCCTCTACAAAGTCCCGTTCACGAATCATACAGGATTTCCTCCCATTCTTCCTTCGTCCAGGTACATGTTCACGATGCGCGCTACGCCATGGTCGGTGTTCTTCGGGGCGATCAGGCGCATTTCCTTCAGCACGCCCGGCACGGCGTTTTCCATGGCGTAGCCGGTGCCTGCGTATTTCAGCATGGGCAGATCGTTCATTTCGTCGCCGAAGGCCATCATTTCCTCGGGGGCGATGCCCGTCAGGCGGCTGATGTCCGCCATACCGCTGGCCTTGTCCACGCCCTTGGCCACCACTTCCAGGTGGGTTTCGCCGGATTTGACGAAGGTGACCTCCGGGAAGAGGGGTGTAAATTCGCGGATGATTGCGGAAAGCTCTTCGGGTTCGCCCAGGCACAGGAGCTTGTATACGTCGCTCTTCAGCCAATCGCTCAGCTTCATGCCCACTTCCGTACCGAGGACGCTGATCTTATTCTCGTAGTAATCGGTCCAGTGGTTCTTCTTTTCCATGAAGTAGCCCCGGCCCGGGAAGGCCTGCACATAGGTGCCGCGCGCCTCCAGCGCACGGATGACCGGCAGGATGGTGTTGTGGGGGATGGTGATGCCGCTGAGGATGCGGTCGTTCTGGTGATCGTAGGCCATGGCGCCGTTGAACAGGGAAAGCGGCGCGTTCACGCCGATCTTCTCCGCGATGGGCACGGTGGCTTCGATCATGCGTCCGCTGGCGATGACCACCTGAACGCCGGCCTCCATGGCCCGGCGCAGGGCGAGGATGTTCTCTTCCGGAAGGTTGCTCTTGCCTGCCAGCAGCGTGCCGTCCAGGTCACAAACGATCATTTTAATCACTTTTGTTCATTCCTCTCCGAGGATATAGATACAATTATTTTACCCCATTTTGGAAGCGCATGCAAGGTGAAATCCACCCTGGGGACGTGTTTTTGGAGGGACGGATGCGCATACTGAGGGAAATGTATTTGCGGAGGGCGAATGGATACGAAAAAGAAGGGATTCCGGCCGCGTGGAGCGGTGTTTCCTGCGCTGTATTACGGTGCGAATTCGGTGTACCAGGGCTACATCAGCCTGTATTATACGGGGCTTGGATTCCACAGTGGGCAGCTGGGATTCATCAGCGCCATGACCGCGCTGGCCGCACTGGCTGCCCAGCCGCTTTGGGGCATGCTGGGGGATCGGGTGAGGAGAAGGCGTGCACTTCTGGGAGGACTATGCCTGGCGTCTGCCGCTGCATTGCTTCCGGCGGCGAAGGACGGAGGCCTCATCTGGCAGCTAAGCTGGGCCATGGCCTTTTATGCTTTTTTCTGCGCGCTGCTGCCCCTTGGGGACGCCATCCTTTTGGAGGCGGGCGGCAACTTCGGCGGCTACCGGCTGGCCGGAGGAATCAGCTTTGCGCTGGCGGGCACCCTGTTCGGTCTGCTGAGGGACAGGATACCTGCCGGGGGAGTTTTGTGGGCGGCGGCGGGATTATTGCTGCTTACCGGGCTGTCCGCCCGGCTGCTGCCTGAATCCTCTGGCGGACGGGCACGGAAGGGGTCGGTGCTGGGGCTGCTGCGAAACCGGCGGCTCACGGCCATGCTGCTGTTCGTGCTGCCGCTGCAGATGACCATGGCTTGCTTTCACACCTTTTATGGGCCCCGGTTCAAGGCGCTGGGCGGCGCGGACTGGATGCTGGGGCTGGGCGTGCTCTTGTCCACGGCCAGCGAAGTGCCCTATCTGCTGCTGAGCAGGCGCATCTATCGGCGCTTCGGCGCGGCAAAGCCCATGTGTGTGGCGGCTGGGGTGCTGGCTCTGCGCTGGGCACTGCTGGGCATAGCGAAAACCCCGCTGGCGGCGCTGCTTACGCAGCTGCTCCACGGGGGCGGGTTCATCGTGATCACCGTCAGCATGGCCTACTGGATCAGCGAGCATGTGCCCGGGGAACAGCGTGCAGGCGGGCAGGCGCTTCTGAACATGTTTTCTTTCGGCCTGGCGCGTGTGCTGGGCAACCTGCTGGCAGGACAGTTGGCACGGTCGATGGGTGAGGGCGCAGCGTTTCTTGCTTCAGCGGGACTGTGTGCGGTGGCGGGGGTTGGATTTGTGGTGGGGGTGTTTGGAATAAAAAAACAGCTTACCGCTATGCATCAAATGCAACGGTAAGCTGCGCTGTTAGAGCAAAAGGATCAGAGTTAGCTATTTATGATTGTAAACAGAATTAAGCCAATTCTTTTTTGCACAGATCCAAGGCGGCTGCAATGATCTGATCCATATCATAATACTTGTATTCGCCAAGGCGTCCACCGAAAATGACATTGGGTACATCTTCGGCCAGTTTCTTGTACTGTGCGTACAATGCGCTGTTCTTTGCATCATTGACGGGGTAATAGGGTTCATCACCGGGCTTCCATTCAGAGGAGTATTCACGACTGATTACCGTCTTAGGCACATCGTTACCGTTTTCATCCTTTCCAAACTCAAACCACTTGTGTTCAATGATGCGTGTCCACGGGGTTTCGCGATCAGTATAGTTTACCGCTGCGTTGCCCTGGAAGTTCGGCTTATCCAGCACTTCGTTCTCAAACCGGACAGAACGGTATTCTAAGGTGCCCAGGTAATAACCGAAGTAGGCATCGATTGGTCGGTAAAGATAACCTTGTCAGCTAAAGCATCCAGTTTGCTTTTGTTCTCGAGATAATCAGTGTTCAAACGGACTTCGATAAGCGTTCAGATATACCTGATAAGAAGAGGGTTTGACACGCATACGCTGTTCATTTTCCAGCCATCGTTCCATCCACACTGATAGCTTGATGCCGGAACCTGAAGAATCCTCATTTTGGGCAAGCTGTTCGGCCTTTTTGATCATTAACGCATTGCGCACGGACTAATATTGCTTACCGTAGATGTATCCAAATTTCGTTTTGCCAGCCGGTGTTTTGCCGATAACATAGCGGCCTTCATAGCGGCCGTCCTTTCGTTTATAGATGTTTTCTCCGCGTTTTGACATATTGCAGCCTCCCTTTTTTATCCTATTTACCCGACGGCTTATCTGACGGCTTAAATAATTCGGAGATTAAT
>JAGBAU010000247.1 GCA_017938785.1 Clostridia bacterium | reverse complement strand
CATCCTGGAGCTGGTGCCCTACGGCGAAGCCCCCCTGCGCATCTGCTGCTTCCCGCTGGGCGCAGTGAAGGAAGATAAGCAGAAGGAAATCATGTAAATCATCACAGATCCCGACGGATAAACCGCCGGGATCATTTTATTTTTGGAAAAACCAGAAAGCATAGAACCTTCCTCCATCTTTTTCCCTCTATATATCAGATGCATCGAGCAAATGAGGAGGAGGCCTGAATTTGCAAACGGAAGAGCTTGCGGCACTTGTGAAGCGAATGCAGGCGGGAGATACCGCCGCATTCGATGAAATCTTCGCCGCATACAGCAAAACGGCGGTGCGCACCGCGGCCCTCATCTCGGGAGAAAAAAGCCTTGCGGAGGATATTGCCCAGGAGGCCTTCATCCTCTGCATCATCCACATTGGCGAATTGAAAAATCCTTTGGCCTTTCGCTCCTGGTTTTTCCGGATACTCACCCGCTGCGCCTGGAAGATCACCGACCGGCGCACGCAGAGCACGGAATGGAACGATAAAGCGCTCCCGCCCTGCCCGGATACTTACCCCAGCGACGGCGGCATGCAGAATGAGGAACTGCGCATGGCCCTGAACAAGCTGGGCAGGAAGCAGCGCACGGCGGTGGTTCTGTATTACTTTAACGAACTTTCCATACGGGAAATTGCCCGGGTGACTTCCTCCCCGGAGGCCACGGTGAAAACCCGGCTGTTCGCGGCGAGGCAGCGCTTGCGGCGTACATTGGAACGAAAGGAGAAGCGGCAATGACGGATGGGTTTGATCTCCTGTTGCAGCGGAGCTTTCATGAGGAAACGGCAGATTTGCAGCCCTCGGAAGATATGCTCCTGAACATCCGGCGGGAAGCCGATCGAAGAAAAAAGGAGAAAAATGATATGAAGTTCAGAATGAAGAGATTGGTGGCCATCGCAGCCGCCCTGTGCCTGATTTGCATGACCTGCTATGCAGCGGTTGAAATCGGCAACTATGAATCCTATTCTACTGTGGATATTGCGGAGTATAACCAGCTCTCCCTGGCGGAAAAGGAAGCGGGTTTCGAATTCAAACGGGTGGAAAGCTTTTCCAATGGCTTCAAATTCATCGTTGGCGGCGTGAACGAATCCTCCAAGAACGATAAGGATGGCAATCCCATCGTGGAGGCCAAGGGCGTCAGCGTAGCGTACGCCAATGATGCGGGCAAAAATGTTGTGCTTCGCGTTGAGCAGAAGAGCTTCTATGAACAGGCCGATGGAGTGGTTCCGGCAGGCTATTCCAGCGATACCTATAAGTTTGTCCCTGAGGATTACCAGCTCACCGATGAGGACAAGCGCATGATGGAGGAAGGCGATTTCTTCGTATCCTACGGCTCTGATGAGGTAGAACTTGTTGAGATGGAAAGCTACTACTGGGAGGACGGCGGCCAGGTGTATGGCCTGCTTGCCTGCGGCTGCAGTCTGGGCGAGGAAAACCTTGCCGCCATGGCCCGGGAAGTGATGGGGTAAACCTGATTATTCCGGGAAGGAGTTCAAGCATTCCCCGGCTGTATGCCGGGGAATGCTTTTTGATGCATTATCAATGCGCGAAATTAATGTTGATTTGGATTTGGGTATGTGATATTATGCAGTTAAAACTCTTTGTTTGATATGTAATCGGAGGGTGCAGCTGTGATCGGGAAAAAAGCCAAAAGAGCAATGACAATTATACGCGATATACGTTCAGCGTGCAGAAAAGAGAATTGCAACTTTTTGCTTTTTCCCGTTATTTGGATGAACATGTGCCGTCTGAGAAAGCAGTACAATATTACACATCGCGAATTCCTGGACATGGGTTTGCTCCGCGACCGAAAATTCTTCGGGGGGGGGTATTTACAACAGCGCTGTGCAGCCAAACTGCGGACCTTTATCACGGATCAGGAAAACGTTGAATTTATCGAAACGGTCAACAGCATCAGCGCTCTCAGGCTCATGCGCGATAAGATCCGGGTTTTGAACCGGCTGAAGGCATATTGCAGACGCGAATATCTGGATCTGCGGCATGCTACCATTGATGATTTCCGCACCTTTGTGCGCAGGCATCCAAGCTTTGTTGCAAAGGATCCCTGCGGTTCGTTTGCAAAGAATGTGAGCATAGTCCGGGATGTGGAAACGGACGCCGAGGCGGACAGATGGTATGAAATCCTTCAAAAGAACCGCAGAATCCTGGTTGAAGAAATGCTGGTTCAGCATCCGGCGCTGAAGCAGCTTTCCCCGACGGGCGTTGCCTGTACGCGAATTCATACGCTCAATACGGGGAAGGACATTCAGGTGGTTTTGCCGGTATTCATTCAGTGCTCCTGCGGCGGCCTTCAGGTCAGCAACGGTGGCATCTCTCTGGAGCTCAACCGGCAGACCGGTGAAGGAATCAATGAGGAATGGGGACGCCTTCACCATCCGGACACGGGAGTGGCCCTGAAGGGGTTCGTGGTTCCCTTCATCCGCGAGGCCCAGCAGCTGGTGATTCGCGCGGCTTCTGAACTGCCGGAGGTGAATTTCATTGCATGGGATGTTGCCATCACGCCGGACGGCCCCGCAATTATTGAAGGAAACGGCGCATCCCACTCCTACAGCACGCTGTACCGCCTTTGTGCGCAGCGCGGAGATTACAACCTGAAGCGTGAATATGCGGCGATCGTCGCCAATCTGCGTTTCCATAAAAATGATCCCGATGTTTCGCAGATTACGGAAGATATGTTTCATTCGCTGCCGGCCGCAGAGCTTGAGCCGGATGTTGTGGCGATACTGGGCTCGAACAAGTGCGGATACCGCGTGGATAAGGCGCTGGAGTATCTGGCCGGGCTGGCCTCAAAACCCCTGGTGATTGCCAGCGGCGGCAATCCCTGCGGAGAAGCCGGATATACCCACATGACGGAAGCGGCATATATGAAGCTGCGCTTGCTGGAGGCGGATATCCCGGAAGAGCGAATCCTGTGTGAGGAAAACTCGAGGAACACCACTCAAAATGCCGAGAACATACTGGAACTGATAAATAAGCATTTGAGCAACCTTGAAAGGCCCGTTGTATCCGTGGTAACCGGCGGTTTCCATATGCGCCGTGTGTTCAGGGATTTCGGCCTGCTTCAGGGCCTGCATCCGCTTCGGCTGCA
Organism: Clostridia bacterium; assembly: GCA_017938785.1. The sequence continues at coordinate 339 of JAGBAU010000247.1, read as the reverse complement.
GGCTGTTCCCGCCTATGGCAATCATACGCGCCCGGACAACTGGTATAAAAACCTAATGGGAACCTACATTGTGCTAAATGAGCTCCGGCATCTGGGAATCGAATCCCCGGATGCACAGTGGCATACAGCCAATCCGGATGACGTTCTGCTGAACCGTCCGGCTGTGAAATATGTTGAGGCGCCGGAGCAGGACGCAAGCTGCCTCCCGGTGCGAAAAGGAAACATAAAAGGAATTCTACTCTGCTGTAATGACGGAAGGCAGGAACCTCTTTGTGCCCGCAGTCATTATCTGGTTCGCCTGGATGGAACCATTGTCCAGCAGATTCCGGATAACCACGT
>JAGBAU010000026.1 GCA_017938785.1 Clostridia bacterium | reverse complement strand
TGATGGCCTCGGTGTTTTCGAAGATGGTGGAAACGATGGTGTAAGCATCTTCGTCAGATACATCGCCGTTGGCGATAACGATGGCCTTAACAGCAACGGTGGTAACATCCTCGTTGATGCCTTCGTAGGTGCCTGCGGGGATCACGCACTCGGTGTAAGCGCCGTTGAGCTCCTTCAGCTTTGCAATGTGCTCCTCATCAACGCCTACCAGGTAAGCGCCCTTGGTGGTGCACAGGTCAACAACTGCGGTGGTGGGAGCGCCTGCTACAACGAAAGCAGCGTCGATCTTGCCGTCCTTCAGAGCTTCAGCGGAATCGCCGAAGGAGAGGTACTGGGGAACGATGTCTGCTTCGGTCATGTCATAAGCAGCCAGGAAGTCCATAGCGTTGAAGTAAACGCCGGAGCCGGCAGCGCCGATGGAAACGTTCTTGCCGCGCAGGTCGTCCATGGACTTGATCTCGGGGTTGCAGGTAACCAGCTGTACGGTTTCGTTGTACAGAGCTGCCAGGGCCTTGAAGGAAGTGATGGGAGCGCCTTCATACTGCTCGAAGTTGATGCCGTTGTAGGCATAGTATGCAACGTCAGACTGAACAAAGCCCAGCTGTGCGAAGCCCATGTCCAGCATATCGATGTTTGCAGCAGAGCCTTCGCCAGCTACTGCGGTAACAGCAACATCAGAGTTGTCGGTGACATACTGAGCCAGAACGCCGCCGAATGCATAGTAGGTACCAGAGGTGCCGCCGGTGGTGAAGGTGAGCTCTGCCATTGCAGATGCACAGGAGAATACCATAACCAGGGCAATCAGAAGAGCCAAAGTCTTTTTCATTGTTTTTCCCTCCATATTCCTGCAGGTCATATGCAAAATAGAAAAACCTGCGATTGTAACCTATTATACATCAATTTTCTTGTAATGGCAATAGCAAATCCGAATTAAACGACAAAAAAACTGCATTTTGTGCAATTATCATCTTTTAATTTGGCAATTCTTTTGCATTCTTTAACTTCAAGATTGCAGGATTGTTCCTTTAATCCTTCAAATCGGACAAAAAAAGCGAACATTCGCATTTTGCGAAGTTCGCTTTTGTACACATATTCCCTACAGTTTTTCAGGATAGGCGCCCAGAGCGATGAGTTCACGAATCTTTTCCTGGGTCTGTCTCTTATCCTCTGCATAGGTCATACCGAACCACTTATCCCCGGTGGGCAGCACCTGAACCTCTCCCCTGCCCTTCTGAATCATGCCGCCCACGATGGTCGGCAGCAGGTATTCGGCCGTGAGGGCGTCATCGCCCAGATTGGACAGGAAGGGTGCAAAGCCCTCCTCCAGATAATCGATGAAGCTTGCCGGCATACCCCAGATGTTCATGGAAACCAGCGCGGATGCATCCAGCTTCCGCAGCTTGCCATCGCAGCCCGGTGCACAGGGCGCACCGTTTTCGATTACGATGCCCTTGGTCTCAACCAGGCCCTTCAGCTTGCCATCCTCGCCGGCATGGCAGAGCGCACGGGTCACTGCGCCGCTTTCGGACAGGGTGTTGCCCAGCACATAGCCCGCCATGCACAGATCGAGCGGACCGCCCTGCGTCCTTTGCTGCTCAAGATAGGCATGAATCCTGCGGAAGGCCTCCGCACCATAGTAATCATCCGCATTGAGCACGCAGAAGGGCTCGCGGATTACATTGCGGCAGGCCAGAACGGCCTGGCCGGTTCCCCAGGGCTTTTTGCGTCCCTCCGGCAAGGCAAAGCCCGCCGGGAGATCGGCAATATCCTGATAAACATATTCCACATCGCACTTCTTTTCCACGCGTTTGCCAACGCCTGCGCGGAAATCCGCTTCAATGTCCTTGCGAATGATGAAGACCGCGCGGTCGAAGCCCGCCGCCAATGCATCATGCACGGCGTAATCCATCAAAACTTCGCCATTGGGGCCGACGGGCTCAATCTGTTTCACACCGCCGCCAAAGCGGGAGCCAAAGCCTGCAGCCATGAAAACGATGGAAGATCTCATTTGAATAACCTACCTTGAAATTTTTATTTTATGTTAATTCCATTATACACCCATTTGCACAAAACTGCAAGCCATACCCTTGCATTCAGGCGCTAAGATGCTATGATGGTATCAGAGAGTAAAAGAAAAAGGAGGAATTCCCCCATGACCCTGCCCAAGAATTTCCAGGCAAACACCACCGGTATCCAGCACCTCGGCATCCCCACCAAGGATTACGCAGCCACCCTCGACTTCTACCACGGCCTCGGCTTTGAAACCATCTGGGAGAACGGCGAGGTCGCCTTCCTGCAGCTGGGCACCCTGGTTGTAGAAACCTACATTGCAGATGAAGTTGCCATGAAGAACGGCGCCATCGATCATGTGGCCCTGAACGTGAAGGATATTGAGGCTGCATGGCGCGACGCCCAGGCCTGCGGCTATGAAACCGAGGACAAGGAAATCAACTTCCTGCCCTTCCTGGAGAACGGCGTACGCTTCTTCACTATCATCGGCCCCAACCGTGAAAAGGTGGAATTCAACCAGATGCTGTGAGTTTCCAGCCCAAAGCCACATAAAAACCGGCGAATAATCGCCGGTTTTTTATATTTCCCGCTTCAGCTTGCGCCGCAGGTACAGCAGCCAGCTGGCCGCTTCCTTCCACCGGGTCTTCAAAAACCCCTTCAGCGTATGGGGCGAGGGCGCACCGATTCCCCATACATGGATGCCCACATCCCGGGCAATCCAGAGGGCACGGGTCAGGTGGTAATCGCTGGTGATCATGGCCGCGCAACCATATCCACGCGCCTCCATGATCGCCTTCGCATTCCGAAGGTTTTGAATGGTATTGGTGGACCGGTCCTCCACGATCAGGCAGTTCCCCGGAACGCCATTTTCCAGAAAGAAGGCCTTCATCACGCCTGCCTCGGGGCAGGGATCCATGGTGCACTGTCCTCCGCAGAGGAACATGGTCTTCGCCAAACCGCCGCGCCAAAACTGCAATGCAGTTTCGCAGCGGTATTGCAGCGCATGGCTCATTTGACCATCCGGCATTATGCGGGCGCCGAGCACGATCATGCAATCCGCCCTTCCCCGCCGCCTGGGAAGCTTTGCGCAAACGCATACCGCTGCAAACAGCAAAACCGGCAGTGCCAGCAGAATCAGCCCAAGAATAAGCAGCAGTTTCATCAAAGCACCTCAAAATCCACCACATGCCGGCCATAAGCCGTGATGCGAACCTCTGTGCCCATAACGGGCAGCAGCGCCGCCTTGGATACGTTCACATAGAAAATACGGCTGTCACTGCCTTCCTTCAGCCGCACATGCAACGCATGCACATGTACGCCGTCCTGTAACTGTACATCTTCAGCCATACGGTCAAGGACGCAATCCACATTCCGGCGTAATCCACGCTCCATATCCCGGAGGAAACGCACATAGCGCAGCGCAGGCAGCAGCTTCAGATCACAGACGAACACCACACAGGCAAAACCTACCAGCAATACGGCCAGCATCAGCCCCTGCCATCCCAGCAAAACACCCAGCACATAGACCGCCAGCAGCGGCGCAACAATCAATGCAAGAAGCCCGCAGCAGCGGTTCAGGCTGCGCCGGGCTTCCTGCATGTCCATTGAACTATACATCCGTCAGACCTCCAGCTTCAGCAGGCCGAAGCTTTCCGGACGGTGAAAATCAGGTTCCGCGGAGCGCACCGGATTCCAGCTGCCGAAGTGGGGATGGATGCTCTCATCGCACTTATAGAAGTTGGCGCGCACGGTTTCCTCCAGCTCGCCGCCCAGCATCTCTCGGATGAAAGCGTCCGGGATATTGTAGCAAACCGCCCACCACTGACCTGCATGGACGCTATGGGAGATGCGCATACCCGCGGGAATTTCCTTCAAAACCCTGCGGTTGGGACGGCCTGCACCCAGGCCGATGTGGGGCACGCCGTTCACGTTTACTTCAAAGTTGATGTAATCCTCGTTGCAGGAGGGGCGGCCCATCAGGAAAAATTCCAGGCAGCTGTCCCTGTAGACATCGCCGCCGATGCGGGTTTCCACGGCATAGGTCTTCTCTTCCCTTGCGCACATCAGCACCAGCAGGCCTTCATCCGTGCGGGCCACATAGGCGCGCGCTTCGGGGCAATAGCCATCGGGATCCCAGACGTAACTGTCCACCCGGGCATATTCCAGTGCGCAGAAGGGCTCCTGCGCCGGATCGAACACCTTGCCGTCGATCTCCGGGCGTGCGCCGCTCCACTTGTGAATGCTATAGCACTTATCGTTCATCAAAGCTTGCCCTCCCTGGCCATTTCCAGCACGTCCCAGATGCGCTGCAGGTCGTCGGCACTGTAGTAGAACAGGGTCAGTTTTCCGGCTTCATGGCTGCCGTCCAGCTTTGCACGGGTGCCGAACAGCTCACGGGCCATGCCCTCCAGCTGATTGAACTGCTGGTCACGCACCTTGGCGGGCTTTTCCTGCTCCTCTTTCACGGGCTGGGCACAGATGCGTTCCAGCTGGCGTACAGACCAGCCCTGCTGCACGGTGAGATTTGCAAGCTGCACCTGCCGCTTGGGCTCCACGGTCACCAGCGCACGGGCATGTCCGGCGGAGAGCTTGCCTTCGATCACCAGCTGCTGCACGCTGTCCACCAGGTTCAAGAGGCGCAGCAGA
>JAGBAU010000246.1 GCA_017938785.1 Clostridia bacterium | reverse complement strand
GCATCGCCAGGGCCAGAATTTCATATGCATTGGCGCTCATGGGCACACCTCCAGTTCACTTTATATCCCTCATTATATCTTTGTTCGCGCTTTGGTGCAAGCGTATTCCCTTATCAGACGAATCTTGTAACCGGAAGGTTGCCTTCGTGCCGGATTTTCAACACAATCGATGCCAAAACGTCGTTTTTCTTACACGGTATTCCCATATATAAGTGCTATAATATCAATTGGTAATATAGAAACATATTTTGGAGTGAATGATTATGGAACTTTCGATTACCACTTACCTGATTGTGCTTCCCATGGTGTTCCTTGCAGCATTGGTGGATTCCATCAGCGGCGGTGGTGGACTGATTTCCCTTCCCGCATACACCCTGGCAGGCCTGGACTACGGCATGGCCTCCGGCTGCAATAAATTTTCGGCATGCTTCGGCACCCTGAGCTCCGTTGTGCGCTACTTCAAGGGCGGAAAGATCCTGTGGAAGCCCGCGCTGATCGCAGCCCTGGGCGCACTGCCGGGCGCATGGCTGGGCACCCAGCTGTCCATGCTGCTCAGCACCCACTTCATGCACATCTTCATGATCTGCGCCACCCCCATCGTGGGCGTTCTGGTGCTCATGAAGAAGGATGTGGACGCCAAGCCCAAGCCGGTCACCAACAAGACCCTCTTTCTGTGCCTGCTGTCCGGCCTGATCGTGGGCACCTACGACGGCTTCTTCGGCCCGGGCACCGGCACCTTCCTGATCCTGCTGTTCACTGCCCTCACGGGCATGGACATGGTGACCGCTTCCGCCACCTCCAAGCCGGTCAACCTGGCAAGCAACATTTCTTCCCTGATCACCCGCATCGCAGCGGGCCAGGTGATCTTCGCCCTGGCCATTCCGGCCATGTGCCTGAGCATCACCGGCGGCTGGCTGGGTTCCAGGCTGGCGCTGATGCGCGGCGCAAAGTTCATCCGCTACGTCATGCTGGGCGTGCTGGCGCTGCTGGTGGTCACCCTGATCATGGAGATAGTCTGATCCCTACAGCGGAAAAATTTTCCCGCGGACGTTTGAAGGGCGACTTTCCGCCGATAATGATGGCGGACATTTCCACCGTCCAAACGGACACAGGAGGTATAACATGAACAAATTGAAGCTTTCGGGCATGATTGCGCTCCTACTCACGCTGCTGTTTGCCCTGCCCATGGGTGCATCGGCAGAAAGAATCCTGCCCAGCGCCATCGAGGACGACGGCATTGTGCGCGTTTACTTAAAATCCCTGGGCGCTCCCGAAAATCTGACCCTCACCCTGGACGGCGTTTATACCGTGGAACACGATGCGGGCTGGCGCTTCGACCGGGGCATGGAGATTGTGCTTTCCGCCGACAGTGGCCGCGTATGGCTGAGCGCCGGTGGACTCACCATCGATATGGGCCCCTCCCTCACCCTGACCCGTCAGTTTTCCTCCGCGGATGAAAACGGTATGCGCATCGCCGAAACCGGCAGGAATACCCTCTACGAGGGCGACCTAACCGTATGCCCCGAGGAAGGCGGCGGCCTGCGGGCCATCCTTTCCATCAATATGGAGGATTACCTGAAGGGCGTGGTGGCTTATGAAATGAGCGATTCCTGGCCCATCGAGGCCCTGAAGGCTCAGGCCGTAGCCGCGCGCACCTACGCCATGCAGCGCAAGTGGAGTGCCGGGGATCGGGATTACGATCTGGTGGACACCACCGCAGATCAGGTCTTCAAGGGCTTCAATCCGGAATATGCCAATGTAATGGAAGCCGTGCGCGCGACCGTTGGCGTGGTCGGCACCTGGAACGATGGCTTTGCCACCTGTTACTACACCGCCAGCAACGGCGGCGAAACGGCGCTTCCCACGGATGTATGGAGCGGCACCGGCGACGCCGGCTATCTCGCCCGCACCCGGGACCCCTACGATCTGGAAAACCCCAACAGCCTGGTGGTATCCGCCACCTTCAACCCCGGCGCAACGGACCTGCCTGTGCTTCAAACCATGCTGCAGGAAGGGCTGGAAGCTGAGGCGGCAAAACTGGGCACCCATGAACAGGAGCTCCGGTTCGAAGAAATCCTCTCCGTTGAGCCCGTCAATCCCGTAGCGGAAGGCAGCCTTATGTGTAAAACCCTGCGCTTTACCCTGAGTGCCAGCGCCATGAAGCGCATCTATCTGCCCGCTACAGATGATATAGGCGCGCCCGGCGCAGCTTCAGAAAAGCCGAATGTGAACCAGGCCCTGCAGGCCATCGACTACCTGCGCCGCATGCTGAGCGGAAGCCCCTTCCGCCCGGACTTTGAACGGCAGCTTCTTCCGGACAGCTTCACCGTGGACCTGGATGTATACAGCCAGATCAAGGATAAGCTGGGGCTTTCCCTGAACGGCAGCGATTACGAAGTGGTCTCCGTGAAGGACGACGTATTCGATTTCACCATTGAAATGCGGCGCTACGGTCACGGCGTTGGCATGAGCCAGCGCGGCGCGCAGACCATGGCCGGCAGCCACGGCAAAACCTGGACGGAGATCCTGAAATTCTACTATCCGGGCATGAATCTGGAAAAGATCGACTGGGATACCCCCGCGCTCGCAGCCATTGAGGAACTGCCCGAGAGCATCGGCGCAGCCCGGCCTGATCCTACCCCCACACCCACCCCGGCCCCGCTGCCCGCGCTGCAGGACGGCGAATATTACGCCAAGGTCAGCCTGGGAGATGCATCCTCCAGCCTGAACATGCGCAAAAACCCCACCACCCAATCCCCCGTGGTCACCATGCTGGGCAACGGACGAAGGGTGATCGTGTGCAGCGAAGCGGATGCCGACGGCTGGGTAGCCATCAAGACCGCTGAATTCAGCGGCTACGCAAAGCTTGAATACCTGACGAAAGAATAAATCCAAAGCACCAACATGAAGCACAAGATCGCGAGGGCGGCGTTTACGCTGCTGGTTCTACTGCTGCTCGCGTCGGCCTACGGAGCCGGCGCGTTTGCGCTGTCCGGAACCGATCCGCTGCTCTTCGCCGATTTGAACCGTGCGGACTTTGAATTCCAGTATGTACCCCAGGCCAACAGCGATTATGCCATCTACCTGTTCTCCGCCGACGGCGGCGAGGTTCAGGGTCGCGTGGAAGTATTCGAAAACGGCGAGACCGTCACCTCCGGCGAGGGCACGGGCGAAATTTGCAGCGCATGGCTGATGGCGGGTGCGAATTACACCATACGCGTGCATGGCTCCGGCAGCGCGGTGATTGAAGTTGCCCGTCAAGCCCTGAGCCGCAGCTTTGCCGAACCCCTGCAGGCCGCAGAAAATGAAGCCGCAGGCAAGATGATCGCCCACGACTACGACGCCCACTGGTATACCTTTAACGCCCAGGCAGATACGCCCGTGCTTCTGACCTGCGTAAGCGAGGATCCCCGTCTGCGCCTGGAAGCCCTGCTGTTTGACAGCGGGGGAAACCTGATCTCCGCCTTTGAAAACCTGCCCGGGGGCGCATGCAAACTGCGTTTCGAAACCGACGCAGGAAAGCAGTATTTCATTCGTATCTCCGCACCTGAAGGCGGTACCGGCTATTACACCCTGCAAATCCATCGTCCGGAAAGCGCTGCTCCCGCCCCGGTCTTCGACTCCGCCGAGGTTACACTGGCGTCCGGGGATGAAATCGACCTCTCCCGCGATGCCGGCGAAGCGCTGCTCTGGGTATCGGACAATCCATCCGTCGCCGCCGCGCTGCAAAACGGCGTGGTGCTGGGCCTGCAAAGCGGCGAAGCCACCATCACCGCCTATGGCATGGACAGCGAAACCAGCTGCAAAATTCTGGTGCAGCACGTTCCCTTGGAAGGATTGGAGATCACCGGCGAAGAAATTGTACTCAATGCAGGTGATGACGCCGATATCCATGTACAGCTGCAGCCTGCAAACGCATCCGACCAAAGGCTGCGCTTCCGGGTGGAAAACCGCGAAATCGCCAGCGTATCCCGAGAGGGTATCCTGAAAGCCCTCCAAAGCGGCGAAACCATGCTGCACGTATCCAGCGCGGATGGGAATTTCACCGACAGCATACGCATCCTGGTGCATCCCGCCGTGCGCAAGTATCGTGCGCTGCTGGTGGGCGAAGAAAACTACCCCTTCGCCGAGGACGCGTTGAGGGATGGATCGGAGAATTCCGTCCAGGCCCTGGCTGCACTGCTCGGCACGGTTGAATTCGAAGACGCCGCCTATTCCGTGCGCACACGCAAGGATCTCTCCCGTGCGGAGCTGATCGCACAGATTCGCGAAACCTTCAACAGCGCCACAGCGCAGGATATATCCCTGCTGTACATCACCGGCCATGGCTCCTATTCCGGCGGTATAAGCTTCCTGGAACTCTCCGATGGCTCCACCCTGTCCGCCCGGGATCTGGAGCGGGAGCTGCGGCACATCTCCGGCACTGTGGTGGTATTTATCGACAGCTGCGGTTCAGGCGGCGCAATCGGCGCAGCATCTGAACGTCTGGCCTTCGCGAAGGGCTTCACCGATGCCTTCTCTGCCGGAAGCATCCGGGGCAGCAAGTACAAGGTGATCGCCAGTGCAGGCCTGGACGAGGACAGCTTCCGCATCGCGTTCAACGAACATGCCACTGCCGGCACGATGGCCACGGTATTCGCCCGGGCCCTGTGCGATGGCGCAGGCTGGGACATCGACCGCGGCGTCCAGGGCACCATGGGCGCCGACGCCAATTACGACGGCAGCATCACCCTGGGCGAACTACAGGACTACATGACCGGCCGCGTAAACTGGTATCTGAACATTGCATCCGATCTAACCGGCGAGGATTATCGCCAGAGCATACAGGTTTATCCCGAAGGCGACCCCCTGATTCTGTTTGAAAGAAAACCCTGATGAGGAGGAAACGATTATGGTATTTGACGCGCTGAAGGTAAAGAACGAAATCGTGGAATGGATTCGCGACTGGTTTGAAGCAAACGGCAAGGGCTGCAATGCCGTGCTGGGCATTTCCGGCGGCAAGGACAGCTCCGTCGTGGCCGCCCTGTGTGTGGAAGCGCTGGGCAAGGACCGGGTTGTGGGCGTATTGATGCCCAACGGTGAACAGTTTGATATCGATGTATCCAGGGCCTTGGTGGAGCACCTGGGCATTCGCAGCGTTGTGGTGAACATCCACGAAGCCTTCCAGGGCATGATGGCCCAGCTGAACGCCTGCCTGGACGAAGTTTCCCCCCAG
>JAGBAU010000245.1 GCA_017938785.1 Clostridia bacterium | reverse complement strand
TCCGTGCCCAGGAACATGGATACGATGGCCGGCGGGGCTTCGAAGCCGCCCAGACGGTGGTCGTTGCCTGCGGATGCCACGGATACGCGCAGCAGATCCTGGTATTCATCCACAGCCTTGATTACTGCGCAGAGCAGCAGCAGGAACTGTGCATTTTCATAGGGAGTTTCACCGGGCTCGAACAGGTTCACGCCGGTATTGGTGGCCAGGGACCAGTTGTTGTGCTTGCCGCTGCCGTTTACGCCTGCGAAGGGCTTTTCGTGCAGCAGGCACACCATGCCGTGCTTCTTGGCAATCTTCTGCATCAGCTCCATGGTCAGCTGGTTGTGATCGGTGGAGATGTTGGTGATGGAAAAGATGGGCGCAAGCTCGTGCTGGGCGGGCGCTGCTTCATTGTGCTCGGTCTTAGCCAGGATGCCCAGCTTCCACAATTCGCTGTTAAGCTCGTTCATGAAGGCCTGAACACGGGGCTTGATGGCGCCGAAGTAGTGGTCGTTGAGCTCCTGTCCCTTGGGCGGGCGTGCGCCGAAGAGGGTGCGGCCGGTGTAGACCAGGTCGGGGCGCTGTGCAAATGCAGCTGCATCCACCAGGAAGTACTCCTGTTCGGGACCCACGGTGGTCTTCACGCTGGTGACTTCGGTATTGCCGAAGAGCTTGAGCACGCGTAGAGTCTGGTGGTTAATGGCCTGCATGGAGCGCAGCAGGGGGGTTTTCTTGTCCAGTGCCTCGCCGCCGTAGGAGCAGAAGGCCGTGGGGATGCACAATACGCCATCCTTGATGAAGGCATAGCTGTTGGGATCCCATGCAGTGTAGCCGCGGGCTTCGAAGGAAGCGCGCAGGCCGCCGGAGGGGAAGCTGGATGCATCCGGTTCACCCTGGATGAGCTCCTTGCCGGAGAACTCCATGATCACCTTGCCGTCGCTGGTGGGGGAGATGAAGCTATCGTGCTTCTCGGCAGTGATGCCGGTCATAGGCTGGAACCAATGGGTAAAATGGGTTGCGCCCTTTTCCAGCGCCCATTCCTTCATGGCGTTGGCCACGAATACGGCCAGGTTTTCGTCCAGATGGCGGCCGTCCTTCATGGTTTTCTGGAGGCGTTTGTAGGTTTCCTTGGGAAGCCGTTCCCTCATCACGGTATCATTGAATACATTGATGCCGAATTCAGAAGTGACATTGTTCATCTTTTGTTCCTCCCCTGGTAAAGTGACGGAAGAAAGCGACATGCGGACGCTTTGTCCATGTCGCTTTGAATTTGTATAGCTTCAGAGTAATCCGAATCCCATGTGCTGTCAAGCACGATTCGGATAACTTACTTTTGAGTTCTATGTTTCGACGGATCAGTCCTCGTGCATTTCCGTCCATGAGGCGAGCATGCGGTTGCCCATCTGCTGGTCCAGCCAGTCGATTTCCGGAATGCAGCCGTTCAGGCGCATGCTGAAGCCCCGGCCTCCGGCGATGATCACATGATCCAGAACCGGAATGCCGATGGCGCTCAGGGCGCGTATGGCGTCCCGGGTGGAGAATACATCATCCTCGGAGGCGGCAAAGGTTCCGCCGGGATGGTTGTGGCTGAGGATGACCGCAGCAGGGGAGATACGCACCGCCTCGCGCAGCATCTTGCGCAGGTTGAGCAGAGTGCAGTCCGCCGTTCCCTCGTAGAGGAATACCTTTTCCTTCAGGCAGCCGCGCTTGTCCAGGCAGAGCATGTAAAAGCGCTCCGTTTGAAGGCCCCGGTAATTGGATACCAGGTAGTTGAGGGCCGGCTGCAGGGAACTCAGCCGGGGATGCTCATTGTAGCGCGATTGATCCGCGTAGCGGGAGATTTCGCTGATCCGGCTCATGAGCAGGGCGTCGTTGGGTTGAAGCTCCATCTGCTGCCAGATGTGGCGGTCGGCGGCAAACATGGCGTTGGCCGAACCGAAGCGAAAGGCAAGTTCCTCACTGAGCGGCTGCGCATCCTCATTCTTGTGAATGTGCCTGAGCATGGACAGAACCGCCCCGACGGCCTGTTCATCCATGGATTTATTCATGGGCGGGCAGAGCGCCGGCTTCTTCCAGCGCGGCACGGACAACCTGCGCATCCTCGATGCGGTCGCCCATGTAGTAGCCGTCATCGGCATCGGAATACTTCAGTTCTGCGGCGCCGTCCACGCCGATTCCGCCCTTAACGAACACGAAGTTCATGGAAACGGGCGTTTCGTTGTCGTAGAGGTCCAGGACCACTTCGCGGGCGGAGAGACGTTCACAATCCGGGCACTGATCCAGGAATGCGTTGAGGTGGTTGAGTTCCGCTTCGGTGAGCTTGATGCGCATGGATTTTCCTCCTTGATGACGGATGATTAAAAACGGTTTATAGTTGTAAGTTTACCCCAGACGCAGCGCTTTGGCAAGGGGTTGGAGGGAAAAAACCGTTGACCTGCGGCGGGAAATTTCGTATAATGAAGGGTAGAATACTTGTAATATCGGGAAGGTATGCCTTCCCTTGAAGAAACGGGAGATTCGATTTTGAAAACCTCGCATGGAAAGCTCATGTCGCTGGCCTTTGGCCTGCTGCTGGCATTTCTTTTGTTTGTTCCGATGCGCTCCGGCCAGGAGGATCAACTGGTTCTGCAGCCTGGCGCACTGAAGATGAACGTGGGTGACAGCTATACCGTCCGCTGCGCCCTGAGCTCGGAGGATACCAACCAGCGCCTGCGCTTTGCGTCCTCAGACAGCCGCGTGGCGTCCATCGGCAACGATGGTACGGTCTATGCGCTGGCGTCCGGCGAAGTGACCATTTCCGCCCGCGCCTCCGGCGGCGCGCATGCGGAAATGAAGGTTACCGTCGATGGCGTGCCCATGAGCGAGCTCAGCCTCAACGTGAAGGAATTGCACATTGAAAAGGGCCAGTACAGCGGCATGCGCGTCAGCTACAATGCCGATGCATCCGATACCCGCCTGCAGTGGCTTTCCTCCGATGAAAGTGTTGTGCATGTGGATTCTACCGGCCGCATCGAAGGTGTGGGCGGCGGCGAAGCCTATGTTTCCGTCATCGCGCCCAACGGCCGCAGCGCTTCTGCGAAGGTGTATGTGGATGTGGAGGGCACGGCGGTGCATATTTCCCCCAACGACATCACCCTGGGTGTGGGAGCAAAGGTTCCCCTGAAGCTCACCTTCCTGCCCCTGGACTGCACGGACCGCGTGCGCCGCTGGGTCAGCTCCGATCCTACGGTGCTTGCAGTGGATGAACAGGGCGTTCTGGACGCCCGCAGCGAGGGTACGGCCTTTATCTCCGTACTCACCGAGGATGGCCTCACCACCGCCATGGAAGTTTTGGTGGAAGCCGCGCCCCAGGATATTCAGCTGGATCCCAGCCGCGCTACCCTGGAGCGCGGGGATACCCTGCAGATGCAGCTCATGTTCCTCAATGCCGATGGCAGCGTGGACCGCACCGGCCTTGTGACCGCGAAGAAGAGCGGAAGCTGCAAGATCGAGGCCACTGCCGACGGCATGACCGCCAGCTGCCGCCTGAACGTGGAAGTGAATATCCAGGAGGTTACCCTGAACCAGAGCGAGGTCTACATGCTTCCCGAGGATACCGGAACGCCCATCCAGCTCAAGTGGGTGTTCGCGCCCCTGGATGCGGATGATCCCACCATCAGCTTCACCAGCGATAATACCCAGGTGGCCACCGTGAGCCAGAACGGCCTGGTCAGTATGACCGGCGGCTACGGTACCGCCGTAATTACGGCTTCCGCCAAGAGCGGCGCATCCGCACAATTCATTGTGAACGTGGTGACCGTGCTGCCCGAGGTTGAGGAAGAACCGCTTGAGGGAATGGTTATTCCTGAGAACGCCGCGCCCTATGAGGAGATTTATGAGGAGATGCAGGCAGAGAATCCTGCACCTACCACAGATCCGAATTTGGACGTTGAAGTGATTGGATAAAAGAAAGCCGCTGCATATTTGCAGCGGCTTTTGTCATGCATTCAGGAAATCATAGAGTTCAGACCAATCCTCGATGCGGATGCAGGGCGGCATGTTGTCCACATGGGGCGTTTCACGATAGGCACAGCCCAGGTCCCGGTCATAGTAGATTGGCGTGAGACCTGCATTTGCAGCGCCCACGATGTCCATGGCGGGATTGTCGCCGGCGAACCAGGTTTCCTCCGCCCGGCAGCCGGACTTCTTGACGGCGAGGTCGAAGAGACGGGGATTGGGCTTGCGCAGCACGTAATCCGCGCTGGACATGACAAAACGGAAGCTGTGCTCCGGGAAGAGGTCATCCAGCCGGCGCTTGAGTGCCGTGCCGGTGAAGCCCATATTGCTCACCACGCCCGTGCCGATGCCTTGCCCGCGCAGGATGGAAAGCAGTTTCACCATACCCGGCGTGGGTACGCAGGGAGCTGCGGCGTTCCAGAAGGTGGTCTCCAATTCTTCTTCCGGAATGGAGAATTCCAGGTCATACGTCTCAAACAGCCATTTCCAGCGCTGGCGGTTGGGAATTTCCACACCGATGGCGTGGGCTTCCAATCGGAGATGCTTGAAGCAAGCGGCAAAGGCTTCCAGAAGTGTATCACCGTTCATGTCCTGAGGGTTTTTCACCGCATGTTTCAGCAGGGCAGCAAAACCCAGGTCTGGATGAAAACCATCCTCATGGGCCAAGGTTTCGCCGTAATCGAATATGATGAAGCGCGGCTTGCTCCGGTTTGAAAGCATGGGTTGTTCCTCCCCAAACGGATATAATACGAGTATAAGCCGCCCATCCGAAAAAAGCAAGCATAGGACGAAGGACTTGACGCAGTCAGGACGAATTTCTATAATATGCTTAGAACAACTTACAGGAAGAGGGCT
>JAGBAU010000244.1 GCA_017938785.1 Clostridia bacterium | reverse complement strand
GTCTGCGGTATCGTAGTCGGTGGAGACGGTTTCAGGGTTGTTGTTGATGATGGCCACATCGTAGCCCAGCTTCTTGAGCGTCCATACGCAGTGCACGCTGGAGTAATCGAATTCGATGCCCTGGCCGATGCGGATGGGGCCGGAGCCCAGCACCACGATGACCGGCTTGCCGCTGCGGGGGAAGATGCGGGATTCGCAAACGCTATCGAAGGTGGAGTAGAAGTAGGGGGTCTCGGCGGCGAATTCTGCGCCGCAGGTATCCACCATCTTGAAGGAGGAACGGCTTGCGGGAACTTCCTTTGCACCGGAGATGCGCATGAGCGCCCCGTCCGGATAGCCCAGGCGCTTACCTTCGAAGTAGGTTTCCTCGGAAAGCCCGCCTGCGATGGCGGCTTCGTAGTCCGCCAGCTTCTTCATCTTGTTCAGGAACCAGCGGTCGATCCTGGTGATGGCATTGATTTCATCCACGGAAACGCCGGCCTTCAGCGCCTCGAAGATGGTGAAGATGCGCTTGTCGTCCACGTTCTTCAGACGCTCGCACACATCGATACCACTGTTGTCGGCGAGATTCAGGGTGTCCAGCTTGATCTCTGCGCCGCGCACGGCCTTCATCAGGGCCATCTCGAAGCTGGGAGCGATGGACATGACCTCGCCCGTGGCCTTCATCTGGGTGCCCAGCTTGCGGCTGGCGCCTGCAAACTTGTCGAAGGGCCACTTGGGGAACTTCACCACGCAGTAGTCCACGGTGGGCTCGAAGCATGCGCAGGTCTTGCCGGTGATTTCATTTTTGATTTCGTCCAGGGTGTAGCCCAGAGCGATCTGGGTGGTCACCTTGGCGATGGGGTAGCCGGTGGCCTTGCTGGCCAGCGCCGAGGAACGGGAAACGCGGGGATTGACCTCGATCACGGCATATTCAAAGCTGTCGGGGTTCAGGGCGAACTGGCAGTTGCAGCCGCCCATGATGCCCAGCGCATCGATGATGTTCAGGGAAGCGCTGCGCAGCATCTGGTACTCCTTCGGGGACAGGGTCATCGCCGGGGCAACCACGATGGAGTCGCCGGTGTGCACGCCCACAGGGTCCACGTTCTCCATGGAGCAGATGGCGATGGCATTGCCTGCACCGTCGCGCATGACCTCGAACTCGATCTCCTTCCAGCCGGCCACGGATTTTTCGATCAGTACCTGGGTGATGGGGGAGAGATCCAGGCCCACGCGGGCGATTTCGGCGAGCTCTTCAGCGTTTGCGGCCGCGCCGCCGCCGCTGCCGCCCAGGGTGAAGGCGGGACGTACGATCACGGGATAGCCGATTTCATCGGCAATCTTCAGGCAGTCCTCAACGGCATTTGCGATACCGGAGGGAATGATGGGTTCGCCGATGGCGGTCATGGTGTCCTTGAACAGCTGGCGGTCCTCGGCCTTATCGATGGCTTCGGCGTTGGTGCCGATCAGCTTTACGCCGTGCTGCTCCAGGAAGCCTTCCTTGGAGAGCTGCATGGCCAGGGTCAGGCCCGTCTGGCCGCCCAGGCCTGCCAGCATGCTGTCCGGCTTTTCGTGCTCGATGATGCGCTTGATGGTCTGAACGGTGAGGGGCTCCAGATAGATTTCATCCGCCAGGGCCTTATCGGTCATGATGGTGGCGGGGTTGGAATTGACCAGCACCACGTTCACGCCCGCTGCCTTCAATACGCGGCAGGCCTGCGCGCCCGCATAGTCGAATTCGGCAGCCTGGCCGATGACGATGGGGCCGGAACCGATCATCAATACCTTTTTGATATCCTTGTTCAGCGGCATATCATTCGCCTCCCATCATGGAAATGAAGCGGTCGTAGAGGAAGGTGGTATCCTGGGGAACGGAACCCTCTTCCGGCGTAAACTGCACGGAGAAGGCCTGCTTTGCGGGATAATCCATGCCTTCGCAGGTGGAATCGTTGGCGTTCATGTAGATCATTTCACCGCCGGGAACGGTGTCCGCCAGCACGACATAGCTGTGGTTCTGGCTGGTGATGAAGGTGCGCGTGCCCTTCATATCCTTCACCGGCTGATTGTCGCCGCGGTGGCCATGGCTCATCTTCTGAACCTTGCCGCCTGCGGCCAGGGCCAGCAGCTGGTGTCCCAGGCCCACGCCGAAGACGGGCAGCCTGCCCAGCAGCTTTGCGATCTGTTCGGCATAGAAAGGATTCTCGTGGGGATCGCCCGGGCCGCCGGAGAGCATCGCACCGTCAAACTTGCCGGAGAGGATATCCTCTCCGGTGGTGGAGGCAGGCAGCAGGGTTACTTTGCAGCCGCGCCTGGCGAGGGCTTCAATCATGCCCTGGTGTGCGCCGTAATCGATCATTGCCACATGCCTGGCGGCTTCGCCCTGCGCGGAATAAACGCAGGCTTCCTTGCAGCTGCACTTTGCCACCGCATTTTCAATGCGGAAGGCTTTGATTTCGTCCAGGCTGTCCGGGAGCTTGGAACAGATCATGGCGTTCATTTCGCCGCATTCGCGAATCCTGCGGGTGATGGCGCGTGTATCCAGGCCGCAGATGCCGGTGATGCCCTTGTCCTTCAAATAGGTATCCAGGTCATACTGGCTGCGGAAGTTGGAAGGCGTGTCGCACCATTCGCGCACGATGTAGCCGTGCAGGAAGGGTTCACCCAGAAGGTCTTCCTCGATCATGCCGTAATTGCCGATGAGCGGGAAGGTTTGCAGAACGATCTGTCCGGCGTAGCGGGGATCGGTGAGGGTTTCAATATAGCCCACCACGCTGGTGTTGAATACCAGGCTGCCGACGGCACTCTTGTCCGCGCCGAAACCGC
>JAGBAU010000243.1 GCA_017938785.1 Clostridia bacterium | reverse complement strand
TAGGATGACAAGACGGTGCGCTCTTTGTTGTGTGGGGCGAAAAGGAAGCTTTAGCCCTTTACCGAACCACTGGTTACGCCCTTGATGATGAACTTGCTCAGGCAGATGTAAACCACCAGTACCGGCAGGATGGCCAGCAGGATGAACATGTACACCTTGCCCAGGTCGAACTTGGAATAGTCCGCGCTGCGCAGCTGGGCGATCATGATCGGAACGGTCTTCATGTGTGCCTTATCCAGCAGCAGGGCGGGGATGAAGTAGTTGTTCCAGGAGGTGACGAAGGAGAAGATCATCTGCACGGCGATGGCGGGTTTCATGATGGGCAGAACGATCTGGTTGAAGGTTCTGAATTCGCCGGAACCGTCCACACGGGCAGCCTCCACCATTTCCAGGGAAAGCACGCTCTCCAGGTACTGCTTCATGTAGAAGAACACCACCGGGGCGGCGATGCTGGGCAGGATCAGAGGCAGGTAGTTGTTGGTGAGCTTCAGCTTGTACATCAGCTGAATGTAACCGACGGCGGAAACCTGCGGGGGAATCATCATAACCGCCAGGATGAAGAAGAAGGCCACCTTCTTGAGCTTGAAGTTGTATACATGGATGCCGTAGGCCGTCAGCGCGGAGAAATAGGTGGTCAGGATGGCGGAGCAGGCGGCGATGAAGAAGCTGTTGACCATGCCGCGGGGAATGTTGATGGATGCATCCGTCCAGGCATTTTTCAGGTTTTCAATGAAGTGGCCCTGGGGCAGGGCGGAGAAGCCGGCCTGAAGCTGGGCGTTGGAACGGGTGGAGTTGATGATCAGCAGGTAGAAGGAAAACAGGCAGAGTATGGTCAGGAACATCAGGATTGCGTAAACCACTACGCGGCACACAGTCATCTGAATGCGGCCCTTGGTATTGGAATCAAGTTTCATATGCCCGCCTCCTTACTTCTTATTCTTGTACTGCTTGCTCAGGGTTCCGTATACGGTGAAGCTCATCACCGCGGAAATCACAAACAGTACCACGCTGATAGCGCCGGCCATGCCGTAATTCTTACTGGTGGTCAGGTAGTTGTTCAGGTACATGACCACGGTCATGCTGGTACGATCCGGCATGCCCATGCCCTTGGTGAGTACCTGCGGCACATCGAACATCTGGATGCCGCCGATGAGAGCGGTGATCACGGTGTAAACCAGTATGGGCATCAGCAGGGGAAGGGTAACCTTCCAGAACACCTGCCAGGCGTTTGCGCCGTCGATGTTTGCGGCTTCAAATATGCTCTGGTCGATACCCATGATGCCTGCCATCAGCAGGATGGTGGTGTTGCCGAACCACATCAGGAAGTTCATCAGTGAGATCATCGACCGCACTGTGATTTTCATACTGAAGAAATCTATTACTGTATCCGCAAGCCCTGTTGAGGTCAGTATCTGGTTGATGGGACCAACGTTGGAAAACAGGGTGAAGAACAGCATGGAAAATGCCGAAGCCATGATCAGGTTGGGCATGTAAATGACGGTTTTAAAGAAGTTCTGGCCCTTGATGTTCAGACGGTAGCTGGTGAAGAACACGGCCAGCAGCAGGGCAATGGCGAACTGCGGAACGGCGCCCAGAACCCACAGGGCCATGGTGTTTCCGAAGTACTTCAGGATGCCGATATTGCCGGTGTTGTCCGGCGAAAAGAGCTTGACATAGTTGTCCAGGCCCACGAACTTGGGACCGACCTGCATCAGACCATCGCGATAGTTCATGAACAGGCTGTTGTAGAAGGTCATCAACTGGGGAATCAGGGTACAACAGATGTAGGCAATGAAGAAAGGTGCGATGAAAATATACCCCCACTTGGCATAGCTGATGCTCCTGGAGCGCGTGGGTTTGAGATTTTTTTTCATGTGCAGCCCTCCCTAGTAATGTATAAATGATGCGTACGATAATACCAACCTGAGGCAAGGTTGGAACCTTGCCTCAGGAGAAGATGTAAAACCGAATCGAATTACGGAGTAACGATTGCGGGATAGGTCTCGTTTACATAGTTGTAGAAGTTCTTCAGAGCGGTTTCCTCATCGACGGAACCTCTGTAGTACTCCTGCAGCTGGTTCTGCAGACCTTCGTTGAGCAGCTGGTCGTAGATGGTGATGTTTTCGAACTTGATGTTCTTGGCCAGCTCTACGAACAGGGCTACGTCATTCTGGCCGCCCAGGAAGGCGTTGCCGAATGCCGGGTCTTCTGCGTACTTGGCGTTTACAGCCTGGTTGTTGGAGAACTGAGCTTCGTTTACAACGAGGTTGGAGCAAACTTCTTCATCGTTGATGAAGGTGTTCATGATGTCAGCCAGCATGGTGGGGTTGTCGGTGCCGGCGGGAGCCATCAGCCAAGTGCCGCCCCAGAAGTGAGCCTGCGGGCCCTGGCAGATTGCCCAGTCGCCGTAGCAGCCCTTCTCGGGATCCTGGGCATTGCCCATGGAGAAGTTGAAGTACCATGCAGGTCCGAAGTAGCACATTGCCTTGCCATCTGCGAACATCTGAGCGGTGGTCTCATCATCCCAGATGCCGGAGGTCAGGGTGTAGCCATTCTGAACGAAGGTTTCGGTCTGGTCCATCCAGGCCTGGATGGCAGCGTCGAACTGCAGCTCGTTGTTCTCGTTTACCCAGGGAGTGCTGGTGTTGTTGGAGAACACGCGATAGGTGGCTGCGAAGGAAGCGGTCATGAGATAGCCCTTTTCAGCGGCAACTGCTGCAACTGCGTTGAACTTATCCCAATCGGACAGAGCAGCCTGAACCTCAGCGGGATCATCGGTGCCCAGAACTTCCTTGGCGATGGAGCGGCGATAGATCAGAGCGGCGGGGCAGCACTGGAAGGAGGTGCCCTTTACAACGCCTTCAGCGTCGGATGCAGCCTGAACGGTGTAGGGATAGGTGTTGGAGAAGTCGGTTACGCCCAGGGCTTCGATGTCCTGAGTGAGGGGGGTGCCGGCATACTTCAGGATGTAGTCGGCCTCGGCCAGGAACATGTCAACCTTGTCGTCTGCAGCAGCATTTTCCTGGTTCAGCAGGGCTTCGTCCAGCTTCTGCTGGTATGCGCCGCCATCGCTGGGGGTGATGATCCAGTTTACAGTGACGCCTTCGGGAACCTTGTAGTACTTCTCAAAGAAGCCCTTGAATTCTTCGTTCCAAGCGTAGATGTTGAATACCTTGCCTTCTTCTGCCTCGGCGAATGCGGGAATGCAGCCGATCAGCAGGCACAGTGCCAGAACAAGTACCAGTACCTTTTTCATGATTTTTTCCTCCTTGATTTTTGTGACTCTATTTATCTGCCTTTCAGCAGCATCACACCTGTTTGTTTGAGCCCGCCAGGGTATCGCCCGGCAGCAGCTTTCCGGGAACCATGATCCGGTCCAGCAGCGCAGTCTTGGGATGTTCGATGATTTCCACCAGCTTTGCAGCTGCGGTTCGGCCCAGCAGCGCGGTATCCTGCTTGTAGGTGGTCAGTCGGGGCTTGATCATGCGGGTCAGCTTGATGCCGTCGTAGCCGATCACCGATATATCCTCGGGGATGCGCAGACCCGCTTCCTGAATGGCATTCATGCCGCCCAGGCTGGAAAAATCATCAGGAAAGAATATGCATTCGGGACGCTGGGGAAGACTCAGCAGCGCCTGGGTTTCGCGTGCGCACAGCGCAGGATCGTGGTAGGCGCTCTCCCGAATGTATTCATCGGGAATCTCCAGGCCGAGCTGTTCGCAGGCCCTGTAAAAGCCGGTCAGGCGGCTTCGGGTAACGGAGGTCATCTCGCCGTGTATAAAAGCGATACTGCGGTGGCCGGCTTCGTATGCGTGGTGCACCAGGGCCTCCATACCGGAAACATTATCGGAAACCACGGCGGCGCGATCATTGAATACATGATCGATGGTCACCACCGGCAGACTGGATGCGATCAGTTCCTGCACCATGGGATCCTTGAAATCCACACAGGCGATCACCACGCCGTCCACGCCCCGGTACAGGCAGTGCTGGAGGTAGGTGGTGGGTTTGCCGCCGACATTCTTGTTGATGAAGGTGATGTCGTAACCACAGGCCTCCGCCTCGACGCGCAGGCTGTCCAGCACGGCGGAGAAATAATCGTGGGCCAGGCCGCTGTTCTTTTCATCCACGAATAGCACGCCGATATTATAGGTACGGTTGGTTTTCAGCGCGCGGGCGGCGGAATTGGCAAGGTAGCCCATCTCGTTGGCCACTGCGCAGATTCTTTCACGCGTTTCGCGGCTGATATCCTGGTGATCGTTGAGGGCCTTGCTCACGGTAGCCACAGATACGCCGCAGCGGGACGCGATGTCTTTCATGGATACCATATGGGCTCCGTCCTCCATACATAACTTAATCGTTTTCGTAATCTCAGTATATTACAACCTGCACAAAATTGCAAGGAGGAATATGCTGAAACGGTATATTTTCGTACAAAGTGACAAAAATAATGTTAATAATTGTGAAAAACACACAGGGAAATTTACATAAGCTGGGCCGGGAAAAGGAAAAACAGTCGATGATAGCGGGCGAATGTTATCTCTGAATACTGCACTGAAGGTCGAAATGGATATGAAATTCAATAAAGTGCTTGCATTTTCTGTGGAAATCGTATATTGTATAATGCATAAAGGTGTATTTAAACGTTTTCGATATTTTTCGAACCTGAAAGGAGTTCAACTATGAAGTTCGGTTATTTTGATGATTCCAAGCGAGAATATGTGATTACCGAGCCCAGAACGCCTTTGCCCTGGATCAATTACCTGGGCAGCGAGGATTTTTTCACCCTCATTTCCAATACCGCGGGCGGATACAGCTTCTACCGTGATGCGCGCCTGCGCAGGCTCACCCGCTACCGCTACAACAATTCTCCGCTGGACGCCGACGGCTTCCATATCTATGTGAAGGACGGTTCCTCCGTATGGAATCCCGGCTGGCAGCCCATGCAGGCGGACCTGGATGGCTATACCTGCCGTCATGGCATGGGTTACAGCGTGATCACCGGTGAAAAGGATGGACTGCGCGTATCTCAGGAGCTGTTTGTGCCCAAGGGGGACAACTGCCTGCTGATACGCGTCCGTGCAGAGAATAAGGGCGCAGCGGAGAAGAAGATATCCCTGTTTCCCTACATTGAATTCTGCCTGTGGGACGCCATGGACGATTCCTCCAACTTCCAGCGCAATTTCTCCATCGGCGAGGTGGAGATCGGCGAAAACGTCATCTACCACAAGACTGAGTACCGCGAGCGCCGCGACCACTATGCCCTGTTCTGGGCAAACCGCACCTTTGACGGCTTCGATACCAGCCGCGACGCCTTCTGCGGCGTATACGGCGGTCCTGCAAAGCCCCAGGCGGTGCTCAGCGGCAAATGTACCGGCAGCGTGGCCCACGGCTGGGCTCCGGTGGGCGCCATGCAGATGGATATGACCCTTGCTCCCGGCGCGAGCGACAGCTTCATCCTGGGCCTGGGCTATGTGGAACTGCCGGTGGATCAGAAGTTTACTGCCCCGGGCGTTGTCAACAAGACTCCTGCCGAGGCCATGATGGCCCGCTACGGGGATGACGCAGCCTTTGACGCCGCGCTTGCAGACCTCAATGCCTTCTGGAGCAACCTGCTGGACGGCTATGCCCTCCAGTGCAGCGATGAAAAGCTCAACCGTATGGTCAGCACCTGGAACCAGTACCAGTGCATGGTCACCTTCAACATGAGCCGCTCTGCCAGCTACTTTGAGAGCGGTATGGGCCGCGGCATGGGCTTCCGCGATTCCTGTCAGGACCTGCTGGGCTTTGTGCACATGATTCCGGAGCGCGCCCGCGAGCGCATCCTGGATATCGCCGCCACCCAGTTCGCCGATGGCAGCGCCTACCACCAGTACCAGCCCCTCACCAAGAAGGGCAACCTGGCCGTGGGCAGCGGCTTCAACGACGATCCGCTGTGGCTGATCGCCGGTGTGGAGGCTTACATCAAGGAGACCGGCGACTGGTCCATCCTGGATGAAATGGTTGCCTTCGACTGCGATATGAGCGTGGCCCAGCCCCTGATGGAGCATCTGCGCCGCAGCTTCAATTATACCCGCGAACACCTGGGCCCCAACGGCCTGCCGCTGATCGGCCGCGCCGACTGGAACGACTGTTTGAACCTGAACTGTTTCTCCGAGCATCCCGGCGAGAGCTTCCAGATTACCGGTCCCAGCGAGGGCCCTGTGGCGGAGAGCGTATTCATCGCGGGCATGTTCGTGAAATACGGCCGCGCCTATGCGCAAATCTGTGAACGCCTTGGCTTGAAGGATGAGGCGCAGGATGCGCTTGAGTCCGTTGAACAGATGGAAAAGACCGCCCTTGAGGCCGGTTGGGACGGCGAATGGTTCCGCCGTGCCTACGACGCCTTCGGTAAGCCCATCGGCAGCAGCGAATGCGAGGAAGGCCAGATTTTCATCGAACCCCAGGGCATGTGCATCATGGCGGGCATCGGCGTGAAGAGCGGCCATGCCGAAAAGGCATTGAAGAGCGTTCAGGAACGACTGGATACCAAGTACGGCATCGTTCTTCAGAATCCGCCCTACAGCAGGTACTACCTGAACCTGGGCGAAATCAGCTCCTATCCGCCCGGATACAAGGAGAACGCCGGCATCTTCTGCCACAACAATCCCTGGATCTGCTGCGCAGAGACCGAACTGGGCCACGGCGACCGCGCATTTGAGGTCTACCGTAAAACCTGCCCGGCCTATTCTGAGGAGATCGGCGATATACGCCGCACCGAACCCTACGCTTACTGCCAGATGATCGCCGGTAAGGATGCGCCCACCTTCGGCGAGGGCAAGAACAGCTGGCTCACCGGCACGGCTGCATGGTCCTTCGTCAGCATCAGCCAGGCCATCCTGGGCGTGAAGCCGGATTACAACGGTCTGCTGGTGGATCCCTGCATCCCGGCAGACATGAAGGAATACAGCGTGTCCCGCCGTTTCCGCGGCGCCACCTACAACATCCGCGTGGAGAATCCCTGCGGTGTGCAGCGCGGCGTAAAGGCGGTATGGGCGAACGGTGAGCGCATCGACGGCGCAGTGCCCGTATTCCCGGCGGGCAGCGTGGTGGATGTGCGCGTAGAGATGGGGTGAGCAATGTGAAATTCCCGAAAGATTTCGTCTGGGGAGCCGCTTCCAGCGCGATCCAGATTGAGGGCAGCCCCTTCGCCGACGGCGGCGGGGAGAGTGTGTGGGACCGCTTCAGCAGCATCCCCGGCAAGATTCGCAACGGCGCGGACCCCTCCGTGGCCTGCGACAGCTACAACCGCTACGGCGATGATATTGCCATGCTGGAAGCCATGGGCCTGAAGGCCTACCGCTTCAGCACCAACTGGACGCGCATTGATCCTAGGGGCGACGGCAGCTGGAATGCGCCGGGCCTGGCCTATTATGACCGGCTGGTGAACGCCCTGCTGGAGAAGGGCATCGAGCCCTATATCACCCTGCACCACTGGGAGCTTCCCCAGGCGCTGGAAGACAGGGGCGGCTGGCTGAACCCGGAAACTGCATATGCCTTCGGCCGCTTTGCCGGCATGATGGCAGAGCATTTCAAGGGCAGGGTAAAATACTATTTCACCCTGAATGAGCCCCAGTGCGTATTGCATCTCGGCTATGATAAAGGTCTGCATGCGCCGGGCAGAACCCTGGAGCAACGCAGCCTGTTTGCTTGCTTCAAGCACCTGATGATGGCCCACGGCCTTGCCATGCGCGCCGTCAAGGCAGCGGATGAAAATGCACAGGTGGGCCTTGCATCCACCGGCCGCCTGTGCTATCCGGAAACCGCTTCCGCCGAGGATATGGCTGCCGCCGAGCGCGCCACCTTCCGCCTGTTTGATGACGACTGGGCCTTCACCCACGGCGTGGTGCTGGACGCCATCTGCTTCGGCCGCTTCCTGCCGTCTCCCGGAACCAAACTACAGGCGCTGGCAGGGGAAGTTACGGCGCAGGAATGGGAAATCATCCACTGCAAGCCGGATTTCCTGGGCGTGAATGTGTACAATGGCAGCTGCGTGCGCGCCGACGGCGATGGGGAAACCTATGTGCCCCGCTACGCCGGCTATCCCTCCACAGCGCTGAAGTGGCCCGTCACCGAACGCGTGATGAACGAAGGCCTGCTGCACCTGTGGAACCGCTACGGCCTGCCCATCTACATCACCGAAAACGGCCTGAGCTGTAACGATAAAATCTATCTGGACGGCCAGGTGCACGATCCCGACCGCGTCGATTTCCTCACCCGCTACCTGCGCGAGTTGAATAAGTGCATGGAAAAGGCGGATGTCCGCGGCTATTTCCACTGGTCGCTTACCGATAACTTCGAATGGCACGAGGGCTATGGTGACCGTTTCGGCCTGGTGTTCATCGATTATCCCACCGGCAAGCGCATCCTGAAGGACAGCGCAATCTGGTATAAGGGCATCGTTGCCTCCAACGGAGAGACGCTGTAACGGTAGCTTACCCATAATACAAACACCCATTGCGGATTCGATACGGCGTAACACCGAGGGAATATCGAATGGGCAAATGAAAAGCGAAGGACGGGATTGTCCCGTTCTTCGCTTTAAAAG
>JAGBAU010000242.1 GCA_017938785.1 Clostridia bacterium | reverse complement strand
GATTTCAGCGAAATGTTTGAAAACGTATCTGAAGTGATGGGCGACGCCGACTTCACCGTAGCAGACGTTGAAGGTTCCCTGAGCGCAACCACCGATCCCAGCTCCGGAGATCTGATGGTCACCCCCGCTTCCCTGATCGACGCACTGAAGGCCTGCGGCGTGGATATGCTCAACATCGCCAACGACCATGCACTGGACGGCAATGCATCCGGCCTGTTCACCGCCCTTGAAAACATCAAGGCCGCAGGTATGGAATATGTAGGCGCCGCCGCATCCGCTGAGGAAAAGGCCCAGGGTAAGATCCTTACCATTAATGGTATCCATGTGGGCTTTGTGGGCTACACCGAGAGCCTGAACGGTCTCGAAACCAAGGTGGACGCCGCTGCAACCGACTACGGCGTGAACCTGATCAAGAAGTCCAACGCTGCAGGCGACATCAAGGCCATGAAGGACGC
The DNA here is from genome assembly GCA_017938785.1 of Clostridia bacterium. The sequence continues at coordinate 2,771 of JAGBAU010000242.1, read as the reverse complement.
CGGCGCAGAGGTCGTTATTGCATACGTCAGCTGGGGTGAGATGCTCAACCGTCATACCACCGAAAACCAGCTGAAGATCGCCAAGGCCCTGGTCGCCGCAGGCGCAGACGTAATCATCGGCTACAATCCCCACGTCATCCAGCCCGCATCCTGGATCGAGATGACGGATTCCGCAGGCAATGTCACCCAGCGCACCCTGTGCCTGTGCGCAACCGGCAACTTCCTGTCCGATTCCCGCGAAAGATACAGCGACTCCGGCGTGATCTTTGAATTCACCATCCAGGAGAAGGAAGACCTCTCCGGCCTGGAGATCACTTCTCCCACCTATATTCCCACCTACGTATGGCGCATCGAGAACGAGGACGGCTCCTACGATTACCGCACCCTGGCCGTCGGCCAGTGGCTGGAAACCGCTCCCGAAGGCATGAACTATGCACAGTCCAGCCGCCTGAAGGAAGTCTGGGCCGAAGCACAGAGCATCATGGGCCAGGATGTTGCCACCGTAGCCAACAGCTGATTCCATCCCTACAAACGACCCGGCCCCAAAACATTGTTTTGGGGCCTTTCTTATAATAAGTATGAATCTTTCTGAACTCCTGCTCAAATGGTACGATGAAAACGCCCGCCGTCTTCCCTGGCGCGGCACAAAGGATCCCTATCATATCTGGCTCTCCGAAATCATGCTCCAGCAGACCCGGGCTGAGGCCGTGGTTCGCTACTTTGACCGTTTTCTCGCTCGCTGCCCAGATGTATTCGCCCTGGCGGAAGCTCCCCAGGATGAGGTGCTGAAGCTGTGGGAGGGCCTGGGCTACTATTCCCGGGCACGCAATCTCCATGCCGCAGCAAAGAAGGTGGCAGAGCAGGGCGGAATCTTCCCCGATACAGTGGAAGGGCTTCAGGCACTGCCGGGCATCGGTCCATATGCTGCCCGGGCGGTGGCCTCCATCGCCTACGATGCCCCCGTTCCTGCCCTTGACGGAAACCAGATGCGCGTGCTGTCCCGCTGCTTTGCCGTGGAACGCATTCTGAAAACGCCCTTCGACCTGGAAGAGGAAGCCCTGTCCTGCCTGAGTAAATCCCGTCCCGGCGACTACAACCAGGCGCTCATGGACCTGGGCTCCGCCATCTGCACGCCGAAGAACCCGAAGTGCACAACCTGTCCCCTCTCCCCCGTCTGCCGGGCCTATGAGGAGGGCGAACCGGAACGCTATCCCCTGCGCCCTGCGCCCGTCGTCAAGCGCGAGGAGGAATGGACTATCCTGCTCATCCGCACGCCGAAGGGCGTCGTCATCCGCCGCAGGGATGAAAAGAAGCTTCTGGGCGGCCTGTACGAATTTCCGGCGGTTGAGGGACATCTGAACCGCGAGGAAGTGAAACAACACCTGCAGGAAACTGGTTACAGCGGCGCACAGGATTTCATTTCGTTGCCCCCGGCCAAACACGTATTCACCCATCTGATCTGGAGAATGCAGGGCTGGATGATTCGCGTAGATTCCTGCCCCAAGGACATTCTGACCGTGGATGCAGACGGCATTCGCAGCCGCGCCTTCCCCAGCGCCATTCGCAAATACCATGAGCTGGCACTGGAGACCCTGGCAGAAGATTTATGAAAGGTCAAACGGTATTTCTGCATTGAAAGCAAGGTTAATTTGTGTTAAAATAACCTCATAGGCAGTTTGCTCAAATTCTATTTATGATCATTGAGGTGAAACTCCATGCAGGCAATTATAAACGGCAAAATCGTACTCCCGGACCGCATCGTTGAGGATGCAGTCCTGCTCTTCGACGCAAAGATCGAGGGCATTGTTCCCGCAAATGAGCTTCCCGCAGCTGCGGAGACCATCGATGCGGCGGGCAAATATGTAATTCCCGGTCTCATCGACATGCACATCCACGGCTACCTGGGCGAAGACGCCTCTGACGGCAGCTTCGACGGCATCCGCACCATGGCGGAGGGTGTGGCGAAGAACGGCGTGACCAGCTTCCTGCCCACCACCATGACCGTTTCCTACGATGAACTCCGTGCGGCCTTCGCACAGATTCGCAAGGGCGTAGAGGAGTCCAAGTACGATACCTGGCAGGGCGCGCAGATTCTGGGCGTGAATGCCGAAGGCCCCTTCATCACCCCCAGCAAGAAGGGCGCGCAGGCGGGCGAAAATATCCGTCCCGGCGATGCAGATTTCCTGAAGGAATACCTGGACATCATCCGCGTGTTCACCATTGCCCCGGAAATGCCCGGCAACATGGACTGTATCCGTGAAATGGCGGGCAAGTGCCTGATTTCCATGGGCCATACCAACGCCACCTTCGATGAAGCCAAGGCCGGCATCGAGGCAGGCGTAGGCCATGTGACCCACCTGTTCAACGCCCAGACTGCGCTGATGCACCGTGATCCCGGCGTTGTGGGCGCGGCCCTCACCGATGACCGGGTCAGCACCGAGCTCATCGCCGACGCCTTCCACGTAAACGCCAACCTCTTCCCGCTGGTGGCCAAGATGAAGGGCGACAAGCTGGTACTTATCACCGACTGCACCCGCGCAGGCGGCCTGGCGGATGGCGAATACACCCTGGGTGGTCAGCCCATCTTCGTCAACGGCATCGAATGCCGCCTGGCGGACGGCACCATCGCCGGCAGCGTGCTGCGCCTGAACCATGCGGTGCGCAACCTGCTGAAGTACACCAGCCTGCCCGTTTGGGAGGCCGTGAACGCCGCCAGCCTGAACCCCGCCAAGCGCATCGGCGCAGACGGTGTGAAGGGCTCCCTGGAAAAG
>JAGBAU010000025.1 GCA_017938785.1 Clostridia bacterium | reverse complement strand
GCATAGATTACAAACAAATTCCTTCATGGTATGAATTATACTCCAGGAAGTTTAAAAATGCTCTGTTTCACATGAAACATTTTTGATTGTTCCACGTGGAACAATTTCACTTTTCGACATACTTCGATTCGTTTCACGTGAAACAATCATAGTTTCGGCAAAACCAAACCCGCACCAACTGGTTTATGTAGGGTTATACACCATATCTCACTCTGTGTTCCAAATCGCAGCTTCAAACCCTTACATCCAAGTCCCTGGCTGACAAGCATGGGCAGATCATTCGTATAGTGCCAGCCGGAGAGGCATCTCTGCTCCTCCTCAGTAAGAGAAAACATGGTTTTACCGAAAACATTGATCTGTCCGCCCAAGGTATGCCCGGCAAGCACCATATCTACCCAGGTGCCGCCGCCCCTTGCTTCCGCTACACGTATTCCTACATACGCGGAAGGATTGTGTGCAACAGCAATCACACACTCGTCTCCGTTGAAATATCCGCCGATTTCCTCAAAGGGAGTTCTTCCGGATGATGTATCACTCAAGCCGGCAATCACCAGCTTTGCGCCATTCTTTTCGACCACTGTGCAGGAATCTGAGAGATGCTGTACGCCTGCTTTTGAGAAGACTTCAGAAATTCCTGCCGAATCCTGTTCGCCTGATACAGCAAACTTTCCCAACGGAGTATAAAAGGAAGTAAGCGATTCAATGAATCTTTCGGTATACGCTTCTTTTCCGGATCCGTTTCCTCCGTTCAGGGAAGAAATCAGGGTATCGGCACTGTAATCTCCACCGAGCAGCAATATATCAGCGTTTAAATCCTTCAGTTTATCCATGGTTTTCATACAAGCGGATGCATCCATGGAATTTCGAATATTTATATCGGATACAAACAGCAGCTTTGTTCCTTCAAACTGTTCAGGCAAATCATCCAGATACACTTCTGCATATTTCAAATGCGTAAGCGAAGCATTGATATGCATCCAACCGAAGAGTCCACCGATTCCAATGATTACAATCAAAAGAGCGGGCAGGAATCCTTTCCTGTGTCCGCGCTTGGTTTTTATGGATTTATCCTTCTGATTCTTCTTCGCCATAGCTCCTCATTGTTTCACATGAAACATTTTTCGAAATATGCCTTAAAAATGAACGAACAGGTGGAAAAGTCAGCTTTTCTTCCTGTTTTGTCACAAGCAAAACATTGAATCCCGCCTTTTGTTCCATTATAATAGGAATGGTATTGGTATACAAGGGATACTTGTAAAAACAATAAACGGAGGTCTCCATGGAAAAGCGCAGTTCTGCACGAAATCCATGGGCGATCGTGCTGCTGATTCTTGTGCTTTCATGCGCAATCGCATATGGTATTGCTGCTCTGGGAACGAAAATTGCATCCACAGACAGCTTTGGACGCACTAAAACCCTGGAAATCGCCAACCTGCAGGATTTGCAGGCCGTAGCGGATGGCTTCGTCTACTATGACGGAAGCACCGTTTCTTCCATCAATTCAGAGGGTGATGTGCGCTGGTCCTACCTGGTGGGCGCAGACGCCGGCTTTTCTGCAACGGATTACGGCGTAGCCACCTGGGTTGGAAAGACCATTACATTGATTGACGGCAAGAGCGGTTCTACCTCCTTTAATGGAAATATGGAGGAAAACGTATTGAGCGCCCATATCGGCGATCAGTACACCGCAATTCTGATCGGATCAGAAACCAACAGCAAGATTGTTCTCATGGAGAGCGGTGGAAAGCAGGTCAGCCAGATTGTTCTGGATGATGTTTCCGCCATCGATTACGGTTTCTTCTCAAACGGTTCTCTGTTGTGGGTTATGGTTCTGGATTCCAATGGTACAGTTCCCACCTGCAATATTCAAACCTACAGGCCCGGAAAGGAAATTGTGGGTTCCATCCATGATAATGAACAGCTTTCCTACGCGGTCATGTTCCAATCCTCGCAGGTTTGCGTGGCAGGCGATACATATCTGAAAACCTACGATTACACCGGTACGGAAAACAAGGATGCACGCCGACTGATCTACGGCTGGTATCTCTCCAGTGCAGATGAAACGGCAAATGATCCCCTGATGGCTTTCGTAAACGACGCCCAGCTCAATGGCGAATCCAATATTCGCGATGTGCGCATGGTTCGTTCCAACCTGGATCGAGTTGTACGCCTTCCCTTCGGATGTATGAGCGTAGTCGCCCGCGGCAACACCATCTACGGTTTTGCCAATGATGGTCACTTGATGATGGTCAACACCAATGAATCGACTCCCCGCGCCTATCAGATGAACCTGCGTATCAATACGGTGCACGGCGTTACGGCGGATGGCGTCGCCATCCTGGGCAACGGAGGAACCGTCTATCTGGTGGACCTTTCCGTATAAACTAATAAATAACAGGGAATTCTGGAAAGAGAGATTAATCAACAGGAGGAAAGTAGAATATGAATATTGTAGATATTCTCATTCTCGTCGTGCTGGCTTTCAGCCTGCTGGCGGGTATGCATAAGGGGTTATGGGCAAGCGCGCTGAAAACCCTTGGTTTCATCGGTTCCTGGTTCGGCGCCCGTATGGTTTATGAGCGCATCGCAAACATCGCGCTGTCCAACACCACTTTGATGGCTGTTCTGAATCAGTATCTGGAACCTGAAACCTTCTTTGCGAGCAACACCCAGGCTGCAACCACCGTTGCTGAGGTTGTTTCCGGCGGCGAAAGCGCCATCCAGGCAGCCGTTTCCACCGTTGCCAGCAAGATCAGTGTGATCTCCCGCGCATTTGAGGCCAATATTCGCAACCAGGCCTTCGCCAAGCTGAACATCACCACCCTGGCAGATTACCTGGATCAGACCATCTGGCAGGCAGTATTCAATGTACTGTCCTTCCTGCTGGCCTTTATCGTGATCTACGCAGTGGTTTCCCTGTTTGTGAACCTGCTGGACCATGTGATCCGCTTCCCGGTACTGCGCATGTTCGACTGGCTGTTCGGCGGCATCTGCGGTCTTTTCCGTGGCATCGTTGTGGCAGTTCTGGTGCTGTGCATTCTGCCCAGCATTGTATCCCTGATTTCCCCCGAACTCACCCAGTCTTTGATCTCCGGTTCCATGCTGTACAGCTTCGTCAGCCAGCTGGATTTCCTGAGCGTAGCAAATACTGTGGCTCAGCTGATCGGCTGATTCCCCTTCACTTAGATCCATTGAGCCGCGAATGCGGCTCTTTTGCTTCAATTTCAAAATAAATTTCAGGAGGATAGAATGGCAAATCGAAAACAACAGCCCGTATATGAAGAACAGGCTGAATCCAACGGTGCGCCTCTTCTGAAGGTATTGGCCGCAGTTGTATGCTTTGGTCTGGCTGTATTGCTGGTTTATCTGGCCGTAGCACAACCCCAGGCCGGTACAGCTATGGAAGCCATTCGTGATATAATGCGCGGCATCGGAGGCAGTTTAAACCTGCTGCTCTCCCTGATGCTGATCTGGATCGGCGTTCTGCTGGTCTTCTCTGCCCGCAATAAACGCGTGCGCATCATCAATGTAATCATGAACTTCCTGCTGTTTATGTGCGCATTCACCGCAGTGCAGCTTTTCTGCGCCCGCACCATCATTGAACAGCAGATGCACCTGACCACCTTTGCGAATTTCGTGGTTAAATCCTACCAGTATGGTGCAGGCGGCGGCGCATTCGGTTCCCTTCTGGCCTATCCTATCTATATTTATGTGGGCCAGTGGGGTGGACTGATTGTGGTGCTGCTGGTTGTGGCCCTCTGCTTGATTGCCACCGGCCGCGCACAGAAGTTCTATAATTGGTCTGTTCGCCGTGCGGAAGCGGGTCAACACCACATGGAACAGAAGCGTAACCAGCGAAACGTAGAACGTTTGTTCGATTATAATCAAAGCGATTACGACGAATACGATGGTTATACCCCGTCCCAGCCCATTCGCCGCAATCCTTCCCAGCGTCCCCAGCAGGCTCGCCCCGCCCGCAGGCCCAGCGAAGTCAACCGGGATTACATGATCATTGACACTCCCTCACCTGCACCTAAGCGCAAGCCCCGCGCCACCGCAGCCGCTCCCAAGAAAAAGCTGTACAAGGAAAACATAGACCAGGAAGCAGTGGTGGAGGAAAATACCACTATCCCCAACATGGATATTCCCAAGCCCCTGCGTGAGCTTCGCAAGAAAAAGACGCCGGAAGCTGCTCCTGTGGAAGAAAAGAAAGTTCCCAACGGAAAGTTTCCGCGGGATATTCCTGACTATTTCAAGGTTGAAGGCGATGAAAATTCTTCAGAAGCTGAAACCGCAAAGGTCGAAAAGGAAGAATCCTTTTCTCCGAAAAATTATGATACTCCCAAGTCAAAGAAGCGCATGGTTGTGGAGGGAGTGCATCCCCTGACCGTGGACGATATCATCCCCGAGCCGGAAGCTGAAGAAGCAGATGACGATGCTCCCTTCGATATTCCCCATACGCCTTCCCGCGCAGCAAAACCCAGCCGCAGGGCTCCCGTTGCCGAACCTGAAGAAGATGAGGATGAGGGTTATAACTATCCGCCCATCGATCTTCTGGAGCAGGGAGAACAGATCAAAAACACCCAGGCTCACAAGGACGCTGACCGTCAGAAGGCGGATAAGCTGATTGAAACCCTGGAAAGCTTTGGTATCGAAACACGTCTTCTGGGGATTGCCCATGGTCCTGCCGTCACCCGTTTTGAACTGCAGCCCGCCCCCGGCGTGAAGGTGAGCCGCATCACATCCCTGGCGGATGATATTGCACTGAGCCTTGCAGCGCTTTCCGTGCGCATCGAGGCTCCCATCCCCGGCAAGGCTGCCGTCGGCGTGGAAATTCCCAATGATAAGGTAGAAATGGTCCGCCTGCGCGATGTACTGGAATGCACTGACGCAAAGCGCCATGCATCGAAGGTTGCCGTGGGCCTGGGCAAGGATAACTCAGGCCGCTACATTGTGGCCGATATTGCTAAGATGCCCCATGTACTCATCGCCGGCCAGACCGGTTCCGGTAAATCGGTGTGCATCAACTCCATCATCTCTTCCATACTCTATCGGGCCACTCCTGAAGAGGTTCGCATGATCCTGATCGATCCCAAGGTGGTTGAATTGTCCATCTACAATGATATTCCCCACCTGATCGCACCCGTGGTCACCGATCCCAAGAAAGCCGCATCCGCTCTTGAATGGGCCGTTGCAGAGATGACCACCCGCTATAAGCGCTTTGCTGAACGTGGCGTGCGCGACATCAAGGGATACAACAAGGCCCTGGAGAAGGGTGAAAAGATGATGCCTCAGATGGTCATCGTTATCGACGAGCTGGCCGACCTGATGATGGTCGCTCCCGGCGAGGTTGAAGACAGCATCTGCCGTCTGGCTCAGCTGGCCCGTGCCGCAGGTATGCATCTGGTCATCGCCACTCAGCGTCCGTCCGTCAACGTCATTACCGGCGTGATCAAGGCCAACATTCCCACCCGTATCGCCTTCTCCGTAGCTTCCCAGGTGGACAGCCGCACCATGATCGACCACGGCGGCGCAGAAAAGCTGCTGGGCAATGGTGATATGCTCTTTGTTCCCTCCGGCATCAATAAACCCCTGCGCGTACAGGGTGCATGGATCTCTGATGAAGAGGTTCATGCCATCGTATCCTACATCAAAGCGCGCACGGAAACCACTTATGATGAAGATGTGGTGGAGAAGATTGAAAACTCCGTCCGAAGCGATGCAGAAAAGGAAGAAGTGGCGTCTGAATACGATCCCAAGCTTGAAGAAGCGGTTGAAATCGTTGTGGAAGCCGGCCAGGCAAGCGTATCCATGCTGCAGCGCCGCATGCGCGTCGGTTATGCCCGCGCAGGCCGTCTGATCGACGAAATGGAGAGGCGCGGCATTGTATCCGAAGCCGATGGTGCCAAGCCCAGAACAGTTCTGATCTCCAGGGAACAGTTTATAAACATGTTTTCCGGAGATGAAATGGAATAAAACACCAAGCCTTCCCGCCAAGGGAAGGTTCTTTTTTTGTACAAATTTTCAGAAAAAAGTGCAAATGCGCTTGAAGCTTTTATCTTGAGAATATACAATATAAAATAGAGAGAATCTTGGTGTATGAAACACTTGGTTCATACTCATACTGTACAATACAATTCATGAGGAAATTCAACATGAGCAATCAATATAAAACCGTCGGCCTGGTATCTCTGGGCTGTGCAAAGAATCGCGTGGATTCCGAGAATCTGCTGGGCATGCTGCGGGACCGCGGCTATGAAATCGTATCCGACCCGGCGGAAGCGGAGATTATTTTCGTCAATACCTGCGGTTTCATCGAAGCCGCCAAGGAAGAATCCATCGAAACCATCTTCGAAATGGCGGAATACAAGCAGACCGGCAAGCTCAAGCAGCTCTTTGTGACCGGTTGCCTGGCCCAGCGCTATGCAGACGCCCTTGCAGAGGAAATACCTGAGGTGGACGGCTTCATGGGCGTTGCGGATTATGCCCGCCTCTATGACATGATGGACGAGGCCAGTGAAGGCAAGCGTCCCATCTACATGAAGGACGGCGACCGCTTCTTTAAATCCGGCCGTGTGCTCACCACCGCGCCCTTCTCCGCCTATGTGAAGATCAGCGACGGCTGCGACAACAAGTGTACCTACTGCGCCATTCCGTTGATTCGCGGCGGCTATGCATCCCGTCCCTTTGATGACATCGTGGAAGAATGCAGGAAACTGGCAAGCGAAGGCGTTACCGAGCTTACCCTGATCGCCCAGGATACCAGCCGCTATGGCTGCGATATGGGGGATGGTCATTATCTGCTGCCTGAACTTCTGCAGGAAGTGAGCAAGATTGAAGGCATCCACTGGCTGCGCGTACTCTACTGCTATCCGGACAGCACGGAGGACCGACTGCTGGATGAAATCGCCAACAATCCCAAGGTTGCACCTTATCTTGACCTTCCGCTGCAGCACATCAACAACGACATGCTCAAGGCCATGAACCGCCGCGGCACCAAGGAATGGATTCAGAGCCGCATTGCGGAATGCAAGAAGCGCGGCATCACCCTGCGCACCACCATGATCGTCGGCTTCCCCGGCGAAACGGAGGAACAGTTTGAAGAGCTGTTGACCTTCGTAAAGGAAGCCCAGTTTGACCGTCTCGGCGCGTTCACCTATTCTCCTGAGGAAGGCACCGCTGCCGCCCGCATGGATGGCCAGATCGACGAGGAAATCAAGATTTCCCGTCTCGACCAGCTGATGATGCTGCAACAGGCCGTCTCCATGGAAATTATGGAAGCGCGCATCGGTACCGAGTGTGAAGTGCTGGTGGAAGGTTATGATGAGGATGGCTGGTATGGCCGTTCCATTCTGGAAGCGCCGGAATCCGACGGCTGTATCCATATCGAAACTGAAAAAGAGCTCGTTCCCGGTGAATACATCATAGTTCGCATCACCGGTGCGGACGCTTACGATTTGACTGCGGAGGTAATTTAAATGAATCTGCCCAATAAACTCACAATGCTGCGCATCTGCATGATCCCCGTTTTCGTTGTTTTCGCCCTGATCCAGGCCCAGTGGGCCCAGTATGTGGCGCTGCTGATCTACATCCTGGCATGCCTCACCGACCTACTGGATGGCAAGATTGCCCGCAAGCACAACCTGGTCACTGATTTCGGTAAATTTGCCGATCCCATCGCAGATAAGCTGCTGGTCATGGCCGCGCTGATCATCCTGGTGGAATCCCACCGCATGCCCTCCTGGGTTTGCATCGTGATGCTGGCCCGCGAATTCATCATCTCCGGCTTCCGCCTGGTGGCCGCAGGCGGCGGCAAGGTTATCGCAGCCGGTCAGCTGGGCAAGCTGAAGACCGTCTTCCAGATGTCCTCCACCATCGCCCTGATGCTGCTGGTACCCGTCGCAGGAGCACCCCTGCTGGGCAACTTTGGCGTTGTGCTGGCAAACGTGCTCACCTACATCGCCGCCATTCTGACCATCGTCAGCGGCGCAGAATACATCATCAAGAATTTCAACTGCATCTCCAATATGTGATAGGTATAAAAAACAGGACCTTTTCAGGTCCTGTTTTTTTATTTACCAACGCAGAAGTTCTTGAAAACGCGGTCAATAACTTCCTCAGAAGCATCTTCGCCCGTGATTTCAGAGAGGGCTTCCAGCGCTTCCTTCAGGTCTATTTCGGTAAGATCGAGTTCGAAACCCGCATCAATGGATACAACCGCATGCCTGAGCGCTGCAAGAGCACGCTTTGCCAGGTTCAGGTGGCGCTCCTCCGTCATTCTCTCCTCCATACCAGAGGAAACAGATACGCGTCTCTCCATCTCCCGAATCAGCTCATCCACGCCTTCGCCGGTAGCTGCGCAGATTTCCATCGCACCTTCATAGGCGCATTTGCGGGGAAGATCGCTTTTGTTGAGACAGATGATGTACCTATCATCTGCGTTCTGAAGCAGAGCTTCATCTTCCGCCGTAATCTCCTCAGAGCTGTCCAGTAAAACGAGTACGATATCCGCCGTCTCCATGGCGCGCACGGCACGATCCACACCTATTTTTTCAACCGGGTCGTCGGTTTCTCGCTGGCCTGCCGTATCGGAAAGTTCAGCAGTTATACCACCCAGGCGAATGCGCTCGGTAAGTACATCGCGTGTGGTGCCGGGAATACTGGTCACGATGGCGCGTTCCTGATTGAGTATGGCGTTCATCAGGGAGGATTTGCCCACGTTGGGACGGCCCGCCAGAACAATGCTGGCGCCCTCTCGGATGAGCTTTGCACCACGGTCATCGCATCTCTTTTCGATTTCAGCTATGACCTCTGCAATACCCTCGCGCACCTTCTTTGCGGCGTCCTCTTCCTCAACCTCATCCGGGAAGTCTGTGCAGGCTTCAATCAGCGCCATTTGGTTCTTTAGTTCTTCACTTGCAGTGCGCACAAAGCCCGAAATACCGCCCTCCAGCTGTCTGAGGGAAGCCCTCGCAGCCGCCTCGGAGTTGGCGCCGATCAGGGACATGACGGCTTCTGCACGGCTCAGGTCTATTCTTCCATTCATGAACGCGCGTCGGGTGAATTCACCGGGCTCTGCAATGCGTGCACCCAGCTCCAGAATACGTCCCATTACGCGCTTGGCGCATACGCCGCCGCCGTGGCACTGAATCTCAAACATATCCTCCCGGGTATAGGTGCCGGGGGACTTCATGAATACCGCCATGGCTTCATCCAGTACATTTCCATCAGCATCCACCGCATGACCATACATCATGCGGTGGGAAGTGATTTCTTTTGCTTTTGCAGGTTTGAAACAGGCCTTGAATATTTCTACGGTCTTTTCTCCGCTGGCGCGGACGATGGCGATTCCGCCTTCACCCGGAGCCGTTGCAATGGCGCAGATGGTTTCTTCGAACATCAGCGTGCACCGGTACGCACCGGCAGGATCAGGTGCACATAATCGTTGTCATGAACCGGGGTTACAATACAGGGAGAAACCGCATTGTTCAGGTTCAATTCAATGGTATCAGAATCGATGAAGCGCACCACATCGGTGAGATACTTCACATTGAAGGCGATGTTCAGGTCTGCGCCCTCCTGGCGGATTTCCAGTTCCTCGCGCACATCGCCGATCTGGGAATGGGCTTCGATAACCATCGTGCCGCCTTCCATCTTCAGCATGATCAGGTTGTTGCTGCCTTCGCGTGCGATCAGCGCGGCGCGATCAATGCAG
>JAGBAU010000241.1 GCA_017938785.1 Clostridia bacterium | reverse complement strand
GCCGCCAAGCGCGGCGTGAAAAAGACCGTGCGCCTGATGATCATCGGCATCCCCAACGTGGGCAAATCCACCTTCATCAACCGCATTCACGGCAGCGGTATCGTGAAGGCCAGCGACCGTCCCGGCGTCACCCGCTCCAACCAGTGGGTCAAGATCGGCCCCTACCTGGAGCTGCTGGACACCCCCGGCATGCTGCCGCCCCGCATGGACGACCAGGACGGCGCACGATTGCTCGCCTACCTCGGCTCCATCCGCGACCAGATCATGGACACTGAGGAGCTGGCCGGCAAGCTGCTGATGCACCTGATGGAGCTGCGTCCCGCGCCCGTGCGCGCTCGCTTCAAGCTGGCAGAGGATGTGGTCTTTGAAGACTACCAGACCGCCGTGGAAACCGCATGCGCAAGCCGCGGCTGGCTGATCTCCGGCGGCCGTCCCGACACCGATCGTGGTTCCGCCCTGATCCTGGACGAATTCCGCGCAGGCAAGGCCGGACGCATCACCATCCAGCCCGCACCGAAGAAGGATTGAATACGGCCTGAAGAGGTTAAATATGGAAGAGAAGAAAAAGCGCGTCCGGGAAAAGCCCGAGGAGAAGCTCATCCGCCTGACGCAGATTGAAAACCAGCTCTGGGCGCAGGGCAAACGCATCGCCGGCATCGACGAAGTGGGCCGCGGCCCGCTGGCCGGTCCGGTGGTCACCGCCTGTGTATCCATCCCCAAGGATAAGCTCATTCTAGGCGTGGATGATTCCAAGAAGCTGTCCGAGAAAAAGCGCGAAGCCATCTTCGACCTGCTGCGCGATGCGGCGGACTACTGCGAAACCTGCTTCATGGGTCCCGAGATCATCGACGAAATCAATATCCTCAACGCCACCAAGCGCGCCATGGAAACCTGCGGCGCAGGCTTTGACGGAACCTTTCTCATTGACGCCGTAACGGGCCTGCACCTGCCCGGCGAGATTCATCCCATCGTGCACGGCGACGCGCTGAGCTACATGATCGGCGCGGCCAGCATCATCGCCAAGGTCACCCGTGATCGCTACATGATCGAACTGGATGAAAAATATCCCATGTACGGCTTCGCCCGCAACAAGGGCTACGGTACCGCCGAGCACATCGCTGCACTGAAGAAGTACGGCCCCTGCCCAGAGCACCGCAGAAGCTTCATCGGCAACATCCTGGGGGATAAAAAGTGAACCGCCGCGCCTACGGAAACGAAGGCGAGCAGTCCGCCTGCGAGTATCTTCAGAAAAAGGGCTGGGAAATCCTCGACCGCAATGTACGCCGGGGACGGGGCGAGATCGACGTCATCGCCCGCAAAAGAAAGCTCATCGCCTTCATTGAAGTGAAACGCAGGAGCAGCCTGCGCTTCGGCGCCCCGGCAGAATCCGTGAACATGGAGAAGCAAAGGCGCATTGCCCAGGCCTCCGCCCTGTATGTACAGGAGAAGGGATTGGAAAATGCCAACCTGCGCTTTGACGTAATCGAAATCCTGTCCGGAGAAATCCGGCATATCGAGGGCGCATTCGACGCCACCGATCTATTCTAATCACAGGAGGATTCCACCATGGAAAAACTGGAAATGAACATTCTGGACATCCTGACCGACGATGCACGCACGCCCATCTCCCAGATTGCTGTGATGCTGGGCAAAACCGATGATGAAATCGCATCCACCATTGCACGCCTGGAGCGCCAGCGCGTGATTTTGAAGTACCCCGCCCTCATCAACTGGGAAAAGGTAAACGTGGACGAGGTTGAGGCCATGATTGAAGTGCGCGTCACTCCCCAGCGCGGCGAAGGTTTTGAAGCCATTGCCGAACAGATCTACCGCTTTGAGGAGGTTTCCAGCGTATACCTCATGTCCGGCGGTTACGATCTGCTGGTGAACATGAAGGCCCGCACCATGCGCCAGCTGGCCCTGTTCGTGGCAGAGAAGCTCTCCACCATCGAGCATGTCATCTCCACCGCCACCCACTTTGTGCTGCGCAAGTACAAGGATCAGGGCGTGGTGATGGATGAAAGCGAAGAAGATATGAGATTGAAGGTGTCGCCGTGAATTACGACCAGATCCTTTGCCGCCGCATCGCGGATGTGCCGCCTTCCGGCATACGCAAATTCTTTGACATCGTAAACGTGATGGACGATGTAGTCACCCTGGGCGTCGGCGAACCCGACTTTAAAACCCCCTGGAACTACACCGACGCGGCCATCTATTCCCTGCGCTCCGGCCACACCCACTACACCAGCAACTGGGGCCTGCTGGAGCTGAGAAAGTGGATCGCCCGCTACCAGGCGGAGCGCTTCGGCCCGGAGTACAATCCCAAAAACGAAATCCTGGTCACCGTCGGCGCCAGCGAGGGCATCGACCTGGCCGTGCGCGCCCTGGTGGAGCCCGGCGATGAGGTGCTGGTGCCCGATCCCAGCTATGTATCCTACATGCCCTGTATCACCTTTGCTGGCGGCGTATGCGTGCCGGTGCCTACGGACATGGAGCATGCCTTCAAACTGACCCCTGAGGCCCTGAAGGCTGCCATCACGCCCAAAACGAAGGCGCTGATCCTGCCCTATCCCAACAACCCCACCGGCGGCATCATGACCAAAGAGGATTATGAAGCCATCACTAAGGTGCTGAAGGATACCAACATCATCGTCATCCACGATGAAATCTATGCGGAACTGACCTACGACGGCAACCAGCACATCTCCTTCGCCGCCATCCCCGGCATGTGGGAGCGTACCATCACCCTGAACGGTTTCTCCAAGGCCTTCGCCATGACCGGCTGGCGCCTGGGTTACGCTGCAGGCCCGAAGCAGTTGATGGAAGTGCTGTGCCGCATTCACCAGTACACCATGCTCTGCGCGCCCATCTCCAGCCAGTATGCAGGCGTGGAGGCCCTGCGCGCAGGTTTCGACACCGATTTCGCGGATGTGCGCCGCATGGTCACCGCTTACGACCGCCGCAGGCGCATGCTGGTGAACGGCTTCCGTGAGGCGGGCCTGGATTGCCACGAACCCCTGGGAGCGTTCTACGTGTTCCCCTCCGTGCGCTCCACCGGCCTCTCCTCCGACGAGTTCTGCGAAAAACTGCTCTACAGCAATCGCGTCGCCACCGGTCCCGGCACCGCCTTCGGCAAGCTGGGCGAGGG
>JAGBAU010000240.1 GCA_017938785.1 Clostridia bacterium | reverse complement strand
GGGAAAACCCTCTGCATTACCTTATGCTTCTTCTGCAGGCAGGTCGATCTTGATCTTCAGGGTCTCAAGCTGGTCGGGGCGAACGTCTGCGGGGGTTTCCATCATCAGGCAGTTTGCGCTGGTGGCCTTGGGGAAGGCGATGATGTCGCGCAGGCTCTCGCTGCCGGTGAGGATCATTACCAGACGGTCGATGCCGAATGCCAGGCCGCCGTGCGGCGGTGCGCCGTACTTGAAGGCGTCCAGCAGGAAACCGAAGCGGTGATGTGCTTCCTCGGCTTCCAGGCCGATCATCTCAAACATCTGGGCCTGGGTGTCGGCGCGGTGGATACGGATGGAACCGGATGCCAGCTCAATACCGTTCATGACCAGGTCGTAGGCGCGGGAGCGGATCTTTTCCCGGTCGCCGTTCAGGTGGCAGTTGTCCTCTTCGTACCAGCTGGTGAAGGGATGGTGGGCTGCAACGTAGCGGCCCTCCTCTTCGCTGTACTCGAACAGCGGGAACTCGGTGACCCAGAACAGGTTGTACTTGCTGTTGTCAATGAGGCCCTTGCGCTTGGCAATTTCGCAGCGCAGTGCGCCCAGGCTCTGCCATACGACGGCCTTCTTGTCGGCGCCGAAGAATACGATGTCGCCGGGCTCGGCGTTCATCTCTGCGCGCACAATTTCAACCATTTCGGGGGTCATGAACTTGTTGAAGCTGGACTTCACATTACCGTCGGCGGTGAAGGTCATGTAGGGCAGGCCCTTGGCACGGTAGGTCTTCACGAACTCGGCCAGACCGTCAATTTCCTTGCGGGTCATGGTGGCCAGGCCCTTGGCGTTGATGGCTTCCACGCGGCCGCCTTCGGCGATGGCGTTGTCGAATACCACGAAGCCGGAATTGGCCAGCTTGTCGGTCAGGTTCACAAGGCGCATCTCAAAGCGGGTGTCGGGCTTGTCGGAACCATAGTTTTCCATGGCGTAATCCCAGGTCATGCGGGGCAGGGGCAGCGCCAAATCTACACCCTTGACTTCCTTGAACACCTTGGCGAAAACGCCTTCGACAACGGCGTAGATCATCTCTTCGTCGGTGAAGCTCATTTCGATATCGCACTGGGTGAACTCAGGCTGACGGTCAGCACGGTTGTCCTCGTCGCGGAAGCAGCGGGCGATCTGATAGTACTTGTCGAAGCCGGAGAGCATCAGCAGCTGCTTGTAGATCTGGGGGCTCTGGGGCAGGGCGTAGAAGGTGCCGGGATGCTGGCGGCTGGGCACCAGGAAGTCGCGTGCGCCTTCGGGGGTGGACTTGGACAGGATGGGGGTTTCCATCTCGTAGAAGCCCTGCTCGTCCAGTGCATTGCGGATGACGGAAACGACCTTGGAACGCATGCGCAGCTTCTCCTGCATGGAGGGACGGCGCAGGTCCAGATAGCGGTACTTCAGGCGGGCCAGCTCATTCTCGTTGGCCTTGTCGTCAACGTAGATGGGCGGGGTTTCGCTCTTGTTCAGCAGAACGGCTTCGCGAACCACAACTTCGATTTCGCCGGTCTTCATGTCCTTGTTGAAGGCGGCTTCATCGCGCATGCGCACTTCACCGGAAACGGTGAGCACGTATTCGCTGCGCAGGCTCTGGGCCAGCTCCAGCAGCTCGGCGGGGCAGTCGTTGCCGTCAAACACCAGCTGTACCATACCCTCGCGGTCACGGAGCCATACGAAAACCAGGCCGCCCAGGTCGCGGGTACGCTGAACCCAGCCGGAGAGATGCACGGTCTGACCGGCATTTGCGCGGGTCAGTTCGCCGCAGTAATGATCACGCTTGTGGGAAAGCATATTGTTGTCCTCCTTATTTTGCAAGCTTGGCAACGATTTCGTTGCGGGCTACTTCTTCTTCGGTGCTGTTTTCCATATCGCGCAGCTTCACGACGCCCTTTTCGAGCTCGTCGCCTGCGATGACGATAACCTTCTTCACGCCCATCTTGTTGGCGTACTTGAATTGGGCTTTCATGCTGCGGGCAGCATGGTCCAGGTCGGCCTTCACGCCGGCTTCGCGCAGCTGACTGACCAGCTTCACGCCTTCGATGCGGGCCTCATCGCCCATGGTCACCACGAAGGCGTCGTAGGTGGCGGGGGCGGTGGGTGCGGCGTTCATCAGGTCCTGAACCATGATCATGCGCTCAATGCCCATGCCGAAGCCCATGCCGGGGGTGTCAGGGCCGCCCAGCTCCTTCACCATGCCGTCGTAGCGTCCGCCGCCGCAGACGGTCAGGTTGCCCTGGCTGGTTTCGGCGATGATTTCGAACACGGTCTTGGTGTAGTAGTCCAGGCCGCGCACGATGCGAGCATCAATTTCATACTCGATGCCCAGGGCCTTCAGGTACTTCTGCAGCTTCTCGAAGTGCTCTGCGCACTCGGGGCACAGGTTTTCCAGCATGGCGGGAGCGTCGGCGAGTTTATCCTGATCTTCCTTGCAGTCCAGGATGCGCAGGGGGTTGCGCTCGAAGCGCTCGTTGCAGGTCTTGCACATCTTGTCCATCTTGGGAGCAAGGTACTCCTTCAGCTTCTCGTGGTAGGCCTTGCGGCACTCGGGACAGCCGATGGAGTTGATGGTGAGCTTCAGGCCGCCGATGCCGTTGGCTTCCAGCATGCGCAGGGCCATCTGGATGATTTCGGCGTCCAGGGAAGCGTCCTTTGCACCGAAGACCTCGATGCCGTTCTGGTGGAACTGGCGAAGTCTGCCGGACTGGGGCTTCTCATAGCGGAAGCAGGGGCACTGTGCATAGTAGAGCTTGCAGGGCAGGCTCTCGTGCAGGTGGCCCTCGATGAAGGCGCGGACTGCGCCAGCGGTGCCTTCGGGCTTCAGGGTGATGGAACGATGGCCCTTGTCCTCGAAGGTATACATTTCCTTCTGCACAACGTCGGTGGTGTCGCCAACGCCGCGCTGGAACAGTTCGGTATGTTCAAAGATGGGCGTGCGGATTTCGCGGTAGCCCGCCTCAGCGCAGATGCGGCGCATGTTTTCATTGATGGTCTG
>JAGBAU010000239.1 GCA_017938785.1 Clostridia bacterium | reverse complement strand
GAACATCACCGATAAGATGGACGTATCCTTCATCGTGGACCGCCTGGACTACCTCTACAAGGGCGGCCGCTGCTCCATGGTTGCCATGCTGGGCGCCAACATGCTGCACCTGCGCCCCTGCATCGAGGTTAAGGAAGGCAAGATGTCCGTGGGCAAGAAGTACCGCGGCACCTATGAGCGCTGCGCCCGCCAGTACCTGCTGGACCGCATGAAGGATAAGGACGCCATCAGCACCAAGCGCGTGTTCATCACCCACACCGGCCTTGCAGAAGCAGCCCTCGATGGCATCCGCAAGATCGTGAACGATACCATCCCCTTCGCCGATGTATTCGAAACCCGCGCAGGCTGCTCCATCACCAGCCACTGCGGCGAAAATACCTTCGGCATCCTGATGGTGCGCAAGTAAGTAAGAATACCGAAATCTCCTTTCAGGAGCTTCCGGCCCACGCAACCCCTCTTCGCGGCGGTTCGCTATTCTTAAAAAAGAACATCCCTTTCGGGATGTTCTTTTTTGGTCTATCATCGGGTCAGCTTCCGCACCCATTTGTAGCGGTTGCAGCGGATGAAGGCCGGGATGCACTTGAGGAACTGGTCGATGTTCACGCAGATGATCACCGCAATGGGAGGCCAGCCCAGCACCAGTCCGCCCAGCGCCGCCAGGGGCACGAAGGTGAACACGCTGATGGTATCCACAATCAGAATGAACTTTGCATCGCCGCCGCCGCGGATGATGCCCGTATTCACCGGCATCTGGTAGGAGGTGAACAGGATCACCGTGGCCTGAATCAGCATATAGGTATTGGCCAGTCGGTAGGTTTCGGGCGTAATCTCTGCACTGTAGACGCTCAGCAGCGGAATGCGCACCACAAACATAATCGTAGCCAGCACAATGCCCACGCCTATGAACAGCAGCTGCAGGGTGCGCGCATACAGCCGCAGCTTGTTCATATCGCCCTCGCCCACGGTCTTGCCGATGATCACCGCCGCGGCAGAGGATGCGCCCGTGGCCGCAACCTTCAGCAGCAAAAACACCGTATTGGATATGGACTGGGCGGCAATGGCGCTGTCGTCCATATGGCCCAGGATCACCGTCTGCATGGCGATGGCCACGCCCCACAGCAGCGCGGCGGTCAGGGTGGTCATGGCCACGCGGCCGAAGTCCCCGGCCAGCTGTGCATTCCAGCCCAGCAAATCCTTCAGGCGCATGCCCAGCTTCCTATCCCGCAGCACATAAGCCATGACGATGCAGAATTCCACCACGCGGGCCGTCAGCGTGCCGATGGCCGCGCCCCGCACGCCCATTTCCGGCGCACCGAAGTTACCGGCAATGAGCAGGTAGTTGATGGATACATTGATCAGCAGCGATACAACCGAAACCTGCAGCGCAATCTTCACCGATTCCACCACGCGCATGGTGCTCAGCAGCACCGCCGTCAGCGCGAAGAAGATGTAGCTGAAGCGTATGATCTTCAGGTAAGCTACGCCCTGCTCCACAAAGGCCGGCTGGCTCGTGAAGATGCGCAGCGCGCCCTCGGGGAAGATGCTCACCGCCGTGAACAGCAGCAGCGCCAGCGCGATCTCCAGCTTCACGCCGATGGCCGAAACCGCGCGGATTTCACCCAGGCGCTTCTGGCCCCAGTACTGGCTGCCCAGCATGATCAGCGCATTGCCGATGGCATAAACCACCTGCTGGAACACGAACTGAATCTGGTTCACCGCAGCCACGCCGGAGAGCGCGGCCTCGGAATAGGTGCCCAGCATCATATTGTCCGCCAGGTTCACGCTCAGGATGACCGCCTGCTCCAGCATCAGCGCCAGGCACAGGCGAAAGAAGGTCTTGTAGAAATTCTTATCCCTGGTAAACATGAAAATCGTCTCTTTTCGGTTGAATTTCCCTGTTTTGATTGTAGCACAGGGCCGCAAGCGCCGCAAGTCCCTTGATGTTTGTCCGAAGATTTAGTATAATGGTTCCATCCTTTCAGACTGCACATCCAAAGGAGAAACAAGCATGAACAATCTTCCCAAGCTGATCGTCGTGGCGGGCACCACCGCCTCCGGCAAGAGCGACCTGGGCGTGAAGCTGGCCAAGGCCTTCAACGGCGAAATCGTCTCCGCCGATTCCCGCCAGGTTTTCCGCGGCCTGGACCTGGGCAGCGGCAAAATCACGCCCGAGGAAACCCAGGGCGTCCCCCATCACCTGATCGACGTATGCAATCCCGGCGATTTCTTTTCCGTGCACGATTTCCAGCGCATGGCCTATCCCATCATCGATGATATCATCGCCCGGGGCAAGCTGCCCTTCCTGGTGGGCGGCACGGGTCTGTATGTGGCCTCCGTCACCGAGGGCTACGATATGAGCGACTTCAAGCCGGATCTCGAATACCGCGACGAACTGGAAAAGAAGACCACGCCGGAGCTCTACGCCATGCTGATGGAGGTATGCCCGGACAGCGATATCGAACCCCGCAACCGCAACCGCGTGATGCGCAAGCTGGAGAAGATTCACGCCGGTGACGACCATGAACCCCAGAACAAGCCCCGCTACAACTGCCTGAAGCTGGGCGTGCACTTCCCCCGTCCCATCCTGAAGGAGCGCATTGACGAGCGCCTGGTGCGCCGCATGCAGCAGGGCATGGTGGACGAGGTGCGCGGCCTGATGGCAAACGGCGCAAGCACCGAGTTTTTGCTGAAGCTGGGCCTGGAATACGG
>JAGBAU010000238.1 GCA_017938785.1 Clostridia bacterium | reverse complement strand
GCCACGCCGAATGCATATACATGCGCCATCACATCGTGGCGAACCTCTTTCTCGCGCCGGCGGACGCATTCGTAATCGATGTCCGTGATATGGCCCTCAAGTTCATCCACCTGCGCCTGTGTGATTGGAAGTCCCAATTTCATCTCAGCCTTTGCAAGGGACACCCACAGCCTGCGCCAGGTCTGATAGCGCGTGTCGGAGGAAAACAGTTCCAGCATATACTTTGATGCATAGCGGGAAGACAGCGGGGATTCATAGATATGGTTCATCATTCAAACTCCTTTGCCTGAGTGATTTATTTGCGGATAATGATGCTGTCGCGCTCGGGCCCCACGGAAACATAGGTAATCGGACAGCCGATAGCCTTTTCGATCAGCAGAACATAATCCTGCGCAGCCTTGGGAAGTTCTTCCCATTTGCGCACAGCCGAAATATCCTTCTGCCAGCCGGGAACATATTCGATCACCGGCTTTGCTTCGTTCATCGCCGCCGGGAAGGGGAAACGTTCGGTCTCCTCACCTTTGATGGAATACCGCACGCACACCGGAATTTTATCCATGTAGCTGAGTACATCCAGCTTGGTCAGAGCAATTTCCGTGGCAGCCTGCACTTCCACGCCATAGCGGGTGGCGACCAGATCAATTGCGCCTACCCTGCGCGGCCTGCCGGTTTTTGCGCCGTATTCGAAACCCGCCCTGCGAAGCGCCTCGGCCTCCTCGCCGAACATCTCGCTGACAAACGGTCCTTCGCCCACGCATGTGGAATAGGCCTTCACCACGCCGACCACATTTTCGATCTTCACAGAAGGCAGTCCCGAACCAATGGGCGCATAGGCGGCGGTGGTGTTGGAAGAGGTGGTGTACGGATAGATGCCGTAATCCAGATCCCGCAGGGAACCCAGCTGCGCTTCAAAGAGTATACGCTTGCCAGCATCCTGCGCTTCCTTAAGGAACGCGCCGGTATCACAGATGAAGGGCTTGATCTTTTCGCAGAATCCGTTGATCCATTCATCCAGCATCTCCATGGTATAGGGTTTTGCGCCGTACACCTGCGTAAGCGTCAGATTTTTCCACTCCATCAGGTCGGCGAAGTGTCCCTTGAGCGTTTCAGGATAGAACAGTTCGCCTGCCATGACGGTCTTTTTCTGGTACTTATCAGAGTAGAAGGGCGCGATTCCCTGCTTGGTGGAACCGTACTTTTTGTCTGCCAGCCGCTGTTCCTCCAGTACGTCCAGATCCCGGTGCCAAGGCAGCAGAATGGAAGCACGATCACTGATCTTCAGATTTTCCGGCGTAATGGATACGCCTTGGGCGTGCACCTGCTCAATTTCCATCCAGAGATTTTCGGGATCGAGCGCCACGCCGTTGCCCAGAACATTAACCACGCCTTTGCGGAATACGCCGGAGGGCAGCAGGTGCAGTGCAAACTTGCCGTATTCATTGATGACGGTGTGACCGGCATTG
The DNA here is from genome assembly GCA_017938785.1 of Clostridia bacterium. Next base: position 1,686 of record JAGBAU010000238.1, on the reverse strand, counting down.
CCGCCGCCCTGATAGCGGACGACCACATCATAATGCTCTGTCAGCAGATCGACCATGCGGCCCTTGCCTTCATCTCCCCAGTTGATGCCTACGATTGCGCAATGTGCCATAATGATGCCTCCTATGCATTGATTGTCGAAATACCCGGCACGATATCCTCCAGCACATCCAGCAGGATGCGCACGGTATCCAGCGAAGTGAAGATAGTCACACCATTTTCCACGGCGCAGCGGCGGATCTGCGCACCATCTTCATAATGCACGCCGGAAAGGATGGCCCGGGTGTTGATGATATAGCTGACATAGCCCGCGCGGATGGATTCCAGGATGGTATCATCTCCGTCGGTTACCTTGCCGCGCACGCGGGTGCGGATACCATGCTGTTTCAGGAAGTTGGCAGTGCCGATGGTCGCTTCGATATTAAAGCCCAGATCATAAAAGCGGCGTACCAGTGGCAGAGCTTCTTCTTTGTCTTCATCCGCAAGCGTGACGATCACCGTTCCATACTGCTTCATCTTCACGCCCGATGCCTGCAGCGCCTTGTACAGCGCGCGGTTCAGGCTGACATCATAGCCGATGGCTTCGCCGGTGGATTTCATTTCCGGGGACAGATAGGCATCCATACCGTCCAGCTTTGCAAAGGAGAAGGCCGGAGCCTTTACATAAAAGCGCTTTGCGTCCGGGAGAACCATTTCCGCAATACCCTGCTCTGCCAGCGAATGGCCCAGCATGACCTTCGTCGCGATGGAAACCAGAGGATAGCCCGTGGATTTGGACAGGAAGGGTACGCTGCGGCTGGCGCGGGGATTGACTTCGATGATGAACACGTTGTCGTTCTTATCCACAATGAACTGGATGTTGAAAAGCCCCACGATGCCGATGCCAAGCCCCAGCTTTGTCGTGTAATCCGCAATGGTATCGCGCACCTTCTGGGAAATGCTGATGGGCGGATAGATGCTGGTGGAATCGCCGGAATGCACGCCGGTGCGCTCCACCAACTCCATGATACCGGGAATGAAGACCTGCTTTCCATCGCAGATGGCGTCCACCTCAACCTCCTTGCCGATGTGGTATTTATCCACCAGCACCGGCTTGTCCGCATCCACGGCCACGGCATTTTCCAGATAGTGGCGGATGGCTTTTTCGTTGGCGACAATCTCCATGGCCCGTCCGCCCAGCACGAAGCTGGGACGTACCAGTACCGGATAGCCGATGCGCTGTGCCGCCTTCACGCCATCATCAATGCTTGTTACGGCTTCGCCTGCGGGGTGGGGGATGTTCAGGCGGATGAGCACCTTCTCGAAGGAATCCCTGTCCTCGGCGTGGTCGATGGCTTCGCAGTTGGTGCCGATCAGCTTCACGCCGCGCTTTGAAAGCGGTTCGGCGAGATTGATGGCGGTCTGTCCGCCGAGGGACGCGATCACGCCGATGGGCTTTTCCAAATCCACGATATTGGTCACTTCCTCCAGCGTCAGCGGTTCAAAATAGAGCTTATCGGCGCAGGTATAGTCGGTGGATACGGTTTCGGGGTTGTTGTTGATAACGATGGCCTCATAGCCGGCTTCCCGAATGGCACGGATGGCATGAACAGTGGAATAATCGAACTCCACGCCCTGGCCGATGCGGATTGGACCGGAGCCAAGGACAATGACTTTTTTTCGATCGGATACGATGGATTCATTTTCCG
>JAGBAU010000237.1 GCA_017938785.1 Clostridia bacterium | reverse complement strand
TGCGCACGCTGAAGGAAACGGAGGGGGAATCCTTGAACAGCTTGAGATCCTTGACCTCAAACATCACATCGCCGATTTCGCTTGCGTCCTTCTGGTAGAACACGTCCACCGGGCGGCCGACCATGTCGCTGGTGATCTTATCAAGGGGGGTATCATGGCCCGAGTTATCGAAGGTGGAAATAACGCTGCCATCACGGATGACGGTGATGCGGTCTGCGATCTGCACAACCTCCTTCAGGAAGTGGGAGATGTAGATGACGCTGATGCCGTGGGAGGTGATGTTGCGCACCAGCTCCAGAACCTTGCCCGCGTCCTCTACGTTGAACATGGAGGTGGGTTCGTCCATGATCAGGATCTTGCTCTCGTTCATCAGGGCCTTGAGGATCTTGACGAACTGCTGGTCGGAAACCGACATCTTCTCTATCGTCTGAAGGGGATCGATGTTGATTCTGTAGCGCTGCATCAGCTCTTCTACGCGCTGCTGCATTGCTTTAAAGTCTACGATCCCGCCGAATTTCGTGATCTCTTTGCCAACGAAGATGTTTTCGATGGCGTTCATGGTGGGCACCAGGTCGTTTTCCTGGTACACAATTTCAATGCCCAGGCTCTTGGAGAGCGCCGGGTTCAGGGTTTTGTATTCTTTTCCGCCGTAGCAGATGGTGCCGGCGGTGGGCTTGTAAGCGCCCGAGAGGATTTTCATGAGCGTGGATTTGCCTGCGCCGTTTTCGCCGACCAGGCAATGGCATTCGCCCTTGTAGACGTCAAACGTCAAATCGGAGAGGGCGCGCACGCCGGGGAATTCCTTAACGATTCCCTTCATTTCGAGTATGGGCGTTCTTCTATTTTCTGACATGTTTAACCACCCTAATAAAAGTAATGGGCGGCCACCGGCTGAAATCAGCCGGTGGCCGTGTGGCCGGTCAAATATTAGCCGCCGTATACGTAGTCGTATGCGCCTGCGTAATCTGCCCAGTCAATCCATGCGCCGAGGTCGTCGCCGGCAACGGGGATAACCGGCAGGCTCTGGAACTTGGGCTCCGGAACGGTGCCTTCGGTTACATAGTCATGCAGGTTCTTGAAGGTCTGGATGCCCTGGATGGAAACGGGAGCGGTCATGTTGGCAGCTTCGATTTCATCCTCGAGGAATGCATAAGCATCGGGGGAACCGCCGGTGGAAACGATCGGCAGATCGAGGCCGGCTTCCTGGCAAGCCTGGTAGCAGCCCTGTGCCAGCTGGTCGTTGTTGGCGAAGATGCAGTTGAATTCAACGCCGGAGTTGATGAAGTTGGTGGTCAGGTTCAGGCCGTCTTCGGTGGACCATGCATCGGAGTTCAGCATGCCGACCATTTCGATGGAATCAGCATAATCGGCCAGAGCCTTGTCAACGCCTTCCTTGTAGGCTTCGAAAACGCCGCCGCCGACTGCGCCTGCGCAGTAGAAGACCTTGGCATCTTCAACGTTCTTGCTCAGCCATTCGATTGCAGCATAGCCGATGTCGCCGTATACGCAGCCAACTGCGGCAACGTATTCGTCTTCGTCAGCAACGGAAGCAACGTCGATGTTCTCGATGGTGATCGGGATATCGGCTTCGTTGGCCATGGTGATCAGCTGAGCGGCCTGCTCGGGGCTGATGGGGAATACGGAGATGCCGTCTACCTCAGCCTGGATCAGGGTTTCCATGGCGGAGATGGACTGGGCGATGTCGTTACCGGAGTCCAGAACGGTGACTTCTACGCCGTTCTGAGCGGCGGCATACTCGAAGGACTTTGCGGAATACTCATTCCAGATGTCGGCCATCTGATATGCGATGTAGCCATAGTGGAGGGGTTCTTCTGCAGTGGCAAAGGAGAAGGATGCCAGTGCAACTACGAGGACGACCAGGATAGTAAGCAGCTTTTTCATTAGAAAATGCCTCCTTTTTTATTTATGCAGCGGCGCCGTGCCGCCAAGCATCATGGGAAAATGGGGGTTGCCTCAGATCAGGCCGTTGGCGTGCAGGTAATCATAGGAAGCCTTCAGGGTTTCGTATGCGAAATCGATGTCGCCTTCCTTCTTATCGCGCATGGTGAAGCCTTCGGTGTATTCAAGCTCGATGGACAGGGGGCCTTCATAGCCGTTTTCGTTCATGTACTTGATCATATCCAGCAGGTGCAGCTCGCCGGAACCGATGGCCGGGAAGTTCCACAGCTTCATCTCTTCGCCCTTGACGCCGATCTTGTCCTTCAGGTGGCAGAAGTTCTGCTTCTTCACGCAGGTCTTGATGTCAGCATCGGGATCGCTCTGGCCCCAGTATACAACGTTTGCGGTGTCGAAGTTTACGCCGACGGTGGGGAAGGCGCCTACGCCGTCAACCAGGCGTGCACAGGCTTCGCCGGTGCCGTAGTTGGGGCCGTGTACCTCGATGCCCAGCTTGAGGCCAAGCTTCTCAAGATCGGGAACCAGGGTCTTGATGTTTTCGATCAGCAGGGCTTCGATGTCGGTTTCATCCTCGCTGCCGAAGTGGGCTTCGCCGGTGGAGGAGATGATCCACTCGCAGCCCAGCTCGGCGGCCAGCTTCATGTTGGCGCGGAAGTCGGCCAGACGGGCGGCGTCGCTCAGGTCGCAGTGGCCGCTCATGGCGATGCACTTGATGCCCAGCTCTTCCATCTTTGCCTTTACGGCTGCGAGCTTGGCGGGGTCCATATCGGGCATAACATGCTCGGTCCAGTTGCGCACGGCGCAGATTTCAATGTACTTGAAGCCTGCCTTGGCGATGGTCTCCAGCGCCTCGATGATGTCGAAGCCGTGGAAGGAGTTGGTGCTTACTGCAACGATGTTTTTCATGGTTTTGCCTCCTGTTTTCATTTTAAAGTCGTAACACACACGACATAAACGTCTTATTCATATCTATTTTATCCATATTCACCCAACATGTCAAGCAAATTGGCGAATTGCTTTGACAAACTTCCCAATGGAACGGATAAAAAGTTGCAATAAGGGAAATGATAGGTTAATTATATATAAATTCGTGCACCGCCCGTATATTTTCGCCGGGCTTGGTGATTTCGATGGCGGAGCCGTTGTCCAGAACGTGTTCGTTCATGGGGAAGCGCCCGGTTTCAATCTCGCCGGAGACCAGAACCTTCTCCGCCAGGGAGATGATTTCCGGCAGGCTGAGGTTGGTCTGGATGGAATTGCGGTAGACGTCCCAGAGCTTCACATAGAGCATGGGATTGTAGAAACTTTCCCGCAGTTTTTGGATGATGCCGGAGAAGACCTCCCTCTGGCGGGCGGCGCGCATGTAGTCGCTGTCGGGCTTGCGGATGCGGGCATAGGCGGTGGCGAACAGGCCGTTCAGGGTCGCCTCGCCGGTCTGGGTCACGGGCTGGGAAGCCATATAATGGGCGTAGCGGGCGGGATCGGAGGCGCTGACCATTTTGTAGGTATCCCAGGCGTTGTGGTTGAGGTGGTCGATTTCATCCGCCTCCAGCTGAACCTTCACGCCGCCCACGGCGTCCACCAGGTCCACCATGGTCTTCAAATCCACCATCACGTAATTGGTGATGTTCAGGCCGAAGGCCTGGTTTACGCACTTCATGGCCATTTCCGCGCCGCCGGCGGCATAGGCGGAGTTCAGCTTGCCGCGGCCGTGGCCGGGAATCTCCACCATGGTGTCGCGCATCAGGGAGGAGAGGCGCAGGCCGTCGTAGCCCACGCTTGCCACCATCATGGCGTCGCTGCGCTGCTGGCCCTCGTTCATGTAGTCCAGGCCAAGCAGCAGGATGTTCACCCGGCTGCCCGGCAGGCCGTCGGTCAGGGCCAGGTCGGTATTGGATTCAATATTCATCAGGGCCACCGGCAGGGCATAGAGCGCGCCTGCGGCGATGAGCGCCAGCACCAGTGCAAAGCCGATCAGCTTCATGATGGAAGCCATCAGCCATCCGGTGCAGCTTCTGCGCTCCCGGCCCCTGCGCCGGGAGGGCTTTTTGCCCCTGTAAGTATCGTAGTACATGTTTCACCGCCATGGATTCAGGATGATAATAGTATAACATAAACCTGCACGGAAGAAAACGGATAAAATGCGCGCGGCTGAAAAGAATAGTGGCGGAGGTGTTGAAAATGAAGATCAAAGATGTACGTGCGCGGCAGATTTTTGATTCCCGCGGCGTTCCCACCCTGGAGGTTCAGGTGGAATTGATGGACGGCAGCACGGGCAGGGGCAGCGCGCCCTCCGGCGCGTCCACGGGAATCCATGAGGCCCATGAGCTGCGCGATGGCGGCGAGGCCTACTACGGCAAGGGCGTATCCCGGGCCATCGAGAACGTGAACAATCCCATCCGTACCGCGCTGGTGGGCATGGATGCTTCCCGGCAGGCGGCGGTGGACCTGCGCCTGCAGGAAACCGACGGCAGCGAGGATAAATCCCGCCTGGGCGGCAATGCGCTGATCGCCACATCCTGGGCGGTGGCGGACGCCATGGCCTGCTACAGCGGCCTGGAGCTCTATGAATGGCTGGGCGGCGTGCAGGCCATGGAGCTGCCCTGTCCCATGTTCAACGTGATCAACGGAGGCGGCCACGCGGACAACAACCTGGAGATCCAGGAGTTCATGTTCGTGCCCTCCGGGGCGGACAGCTTCCATGAGGCCATGCGCATGGGCTCGGAATGCTACCATGCGCTGAAGAAGCTTCTGCATGAGGCCGGGCTCTCCACCGCCGTGGGCGATGAGGGCGGCTTCGCGCCGAACCTGAATCGCGATGACGAGGCGCTGGAATGGATGGTGCGGGCCATCGAAAGGGCGGGCTGGCGGCCGGGCGAGGATGTGTGCCTTGCGCTGGACGCCGCGGCGGCCCAGTGGCAGGAAAAGGACGGCTACCTGCAGCCCAAAACGAAGCGCCGCTTTGCCAAGGGCGAACTGATCGAATATTACGCCGCGCTGGCGCAGCGCTTCCCGCTGGTGTCCATCGAGGACCCGCTGGGCGAGGAGGACTTCGAGGGCTTCCGGGAGATCACCGATATGCTGGGCGGGGAGATGATGATCGTGGGCGACGACCTGTTCACCACCAACGCCCAGCGGCTGTTCCAGGGCGTGGCGCTGGGCGCGGCCAACGCCATCCTCATCAAGCCCAACCAGATCGGCACCGTCAGCGAAACCCTGCACACCATCCAGCTGGCCCGCAGGAATGCCTATAATGTGATCGTATCCCACCGCAGCGGCGAAACCCATTCCAGCGCCATTGCGGATCTGGCGGTGGCGGTGAACGCGGAGTATATCAAGGCCGGCGCGCCCGCCCGCAGCGAACGGCTGGCGAAATACAACCGGCTGCTGGAGATTGAAAACCTGCTGGGATAAAAAACAGGAAGCAGTTGAACTGCTTCCTTATTTTACAGTGACGGCGCACATGTCCCTGCGGCCGTTGGCGCTCATGGCGGTGATGGTGCACTGGCCGGGGGCAAGGGCGCGCACCACGCCGTCTGCATTGACACTGGCCACGCCCGCATTGCTGCTGCCCCAGATGACGCTCAGGTCATCCGCATAGGCGGGAATCACGTCCACGTCCAGGTCGAGAAGCTCGCCGGGGGCAAGCTCCGCTTTCAGTTGGGAAAGCTCGATGTTCGCCACATCCTGGGGATTCAGGGATACCATCTCGCAGCGGTAGGAGATTTCCGTTTCTTGGCCGTCCGGGCCGGTCAGGCCGGTGATGCGCACGTTCCAAACCTGGTTCTGCACGTATTCCTGTATGCCTTTTTCTGCGATGTCCGGGCGGAAGATCAGGCAGTCGCCCGCGCCGTAGGCCTCGGTGGACAGCGCGCAGTAGCCGTCCTCATTCTCCCGGTTGGGCTCAAACGTGAACTCTGCGCCGGAGACCTCCTCCGTCAGATCTATCCTGATCCTGCCGGGAATGTAGTCCTCCCCGTTCAGGGAGACGGACCAGGGCAGGGTGGAGCGCATCAGCTCCACGGGGAAAACGCCGCCGCAGGGCCAGGCGACATAGTCCCATTGGGCGTCGGCATTGCCCATGTCCACGGCGTACATGGTCACATAGCTCATGCCGGTCTTTGCGTTGGCCAGGCCGAAGCCGGTCTTTTCCATCCGGGGATTGAGCAGCCAGCGCCTGTGTCCCAGCGCGGCCAGGTTGGCCTCGCCGTCGTCCCGGGCGAAGTAGCTCACGCCGTCCACCAGGATGTCCGGCTTCATCCAGTTGAACTTGGCGATGTTGCCAAGGCTCGTGCCCATGTGGGCGGATTCATACTGGTCGGCGGGCATGCCCTCGGGCCGGGGGGCGTTGTGGTCCAGGTAATCATTGGCCGCCAGCAGCAGCGCGCCGTTCTGTGCGCGCAGGGTGTAGAGCGGGTCGAGGGTGACCGGCTCCAGCCCGGCGATGCCGCGGATGAAGTTCAGGCAGGAAAGGGCATGCTGCTGGGCTTCCTCCGTCAGGGAACCCATGGAAAAGGCGTTCACGTCGGGAACCTCCCGGTAGGGGGAGGCGTCGGATTTGAGTATGTTGGCCTCCTGCCAGGCGTCGCGCAGCTCCTGCCGGCCGAGGGCATGGGCAGGGGCGGTGAGCAGCAGCGCGAAAACAAAAAGCAGACAAAGTATTCTCAAGCGCATGTTTT